>JAJDDU010000271.1 GCA_029260155.1 Phycisphaerae bacterium
ATCGTGCTTCTCCTTCCAGGCCAAACGGAGTTCGTCAAAACACCCGATTAGCCTACGGAGAGCCGATGTCCTTGTCTTTCAAGGGGTTAGGTCAGTAACTTTTTGGGAGGAGAACCTAAACTTAAGCACGCAGTTCCGTACTGTCGGCGAACCGGAGTCGCTCATTGGGGCGTCCCCGTCGATGAGGATACCTCCGCCGAAACCGTCTAGGCTGCCAGGCGTGGTGTCGTCGGCGTTGCCACTTCGAATCGTGAAGCCATCGACAATTGATGTGGAGGTCACACCGCTGGCAGTTATTGCGTGGTACGCATTGTTGGTGTTTTGGACAAATGGTGGTATGTCATTCTCATCTAAGTCACCACTTAGGATCGTCACGTTGGACCTGTAGTCTCGTTCATCGCGCGTGGTCTCAGTTCCATCGAATCCACCGTACAGCTCGACGCCACTGACAAGCTGAAAGCTGGCGGAACGAGCGCTTGAGCCGCTGGGCACATCGAAGGACTCGTCGGGCCGGTACGTGCCAGCCGCCACCCGAATCTCATCGCCCGGACAAGCCACATCGAGGGCGTCCTGTAAGCGCCTGAACGCCGTATTCCAGCTTTTTCCATCTCCCCTGTTTGAAGGTTGCTCCACGTAGTCGACGTAAATCACCTCATTACAATTGTCCATAGGGCATCGCACTATCACTTCGACGATCGCTTCCCCGGATGCGTTTCCAGCGTCGTCGTTCACAGTGTATCCAAAATAGTCGACACCTTCAGTGGCCGCTACGTCATGATGGTACGTGATAATGCCATTGGCTATGCTCAGAGGTTCGCTGGCGAAGGCGGGCGGAGTTGTGATGACGATGCTGTCCGGATCAAGGAACCCGTCGGGATCGCAGTCATTGTCGAGTACAGAAACCGCCGTCGCTCTGCCCGGTCGCGTATGGGCAGTGTCATTCTGCGCGGAGGGGCCGAACGCGAAGAAATACTTGTCACGAAGAAAATCCTCCACGACGACGCGGTCCAGATCGGCCATCCCGACGTCGTATACGAGGATCTCTGCGACGTCCATTGCCACGAATGTCGACTCGTCAAACTTGCTGCCCAGCCGGATTTCTTCGATTGATGTGCCCCATACGTGAGCAGTAGTATCGATTTCCACACTATCCTTGAAATGCCTGGTTCTGTCCTCCGGCGCCCCATGTGTGCGAACAACAGACTGAATAATCCAATCTGCGTTCTCGCCAGTCGTGCTTGACGGGTCGTCGGCAGTCCCCCATCCCTGAATGGCCAGCCTCCCACCCGTTGGATCATCGTCAACAGCTAATCCAAAGGTAGTATTGTCCAGCAAGCCACCAGTACTTGGGCCGTATGTAAACCCGCCCCAGCCAGCCGATCTGTAGCGAGTGACCATGAAGATACTGCGATCGGTGTCGCCAGCCGGGAGCAAGTTACCTCCCGAAATCCGCTGCAGCATGTCGTTGACCCCGTCGAATTGAACGAAATCGCGATTGTTCAAACCCGCCAGAATCAAGGTTGGCCTACTGTTATCCGAGGCGATCGCCGTGAGATGATGGGTGCCAACCAAGTCGTCCCAGCCCTGTACAGCGCTGCCGTCAGTGGTTACGCCCTGTGACCCGCTGAGGTGCATCACAAGGTCATCCGTAGACGGGAGTTCACAATCGGTGTTCGCCGTCGTATACACGGCAGTATAGCTGCTGTCGGATTCCGGGGCTGTGATCACACGAGAGTTATCTGGCAAACCTGGGAGGTCTTCCCACTCTGCAAACTCGTGTATGCTGTTGAGAGCGCATGCCTGAGCTGCCGTCACAATCTCGATATCAAAGCCCACTAGGACATCATATGCGACGGGTGCGTCCTGGTTGACACTATTAGAAATGGACACGGTGATACCACACGGATCGCTATCAAGTGTCAACACTACTTTCTCTGCCCGGAGGATGAGCGACGTTGTTCCGGACAAGCCGTCGACATCAGTTGTGGTAACGCGGACCTCAAACCCCTCGTGCCCATGGAAGTCTTGACCGAGACCACCGTCAGCATAGGTCGGAATGGCGAAGCTAAACGTAGAGGACCCCAAGTTTGTCGTCTCGGAATAATCAAGATATGTATGGGTGTGTGCCGTACCGCCAAGAGCATGTTGAATCAAGACGTCAAACTCAAACAGCACGTCTTGTTCACCGATTGGGTCATCGGGATCGAAAGTTGTCGCGGTAAGAACGATCGTGTCGCCCGCGCGAAACGTCTCGCAGTTCGTCACTGACGTTATTTCTGGTGTCGGTGGCCGCCCGATCTCGATCCGAAGGGGGTCTGAGATCGCGACGTTGACGGGATCGTCATCGTCTTGGACCTCCAGTTGTGCCAAGTGAACCCCAGCAGTTTGAAACTCCCACGCAACGTTGTTACCAGTTTCCGATGGTGTCGCGGGATCGTACACGACCGGGCCATCTGGCGGCGTGAACTTCCATCTATAGAATACGGTATGTCCTTGAAAGTCTTCCGCCGCACCAGTGAAATTCACGGTGAGGGGTGGCTCCTCGGCAAACGAAACGTCCGCTTCCACCTGCGTTATCACAGGAGCGGCGGCCGCGACGATTCGCCGGACGTGCCCGGGGCCTGATGCGTTGAATTCAATGTAATACAGGCCGCCATCTGGCCCTTCTATGAGGTAGACAATATCAACTGCATCGGCAAATTCGAAGTCCCCTGTGACCATTGTGTTGTCTGCCGCGTCGAATTCCAGGTAGCGAATGAAGTCGCGGCCGTAGTCACCGTAGAAGTAAGCGCCGTCATAGAAGGGAGAGAATCCGGTCGGTTCCGAGGGAATCGTCCGATAGACAATTCCGCCGATCACTGCGCTTCCGATCGAGTGATCGTAGCTGAAAATGGGTGCAGCACCCTCCTCGTAGCAGCTCTCAGCACCGGGCAGCTCATCGCAATCCGGTTTGCTCAAATTGTCGCAAGGACCTTCGCAATGTGGCCAGCGGTAGTTTAAGCCCGCCCCGCCAACGTGGATATCCTCGTATATCGGAGTAGTGCCGTTGATCGTCATCGGCTAGACCACCAAGCGACCCGTGGTCAGATACACCCGATTGTCCCGGCGGGCCCTGAGGCCCTTGAGGTCCTGAACTGCCTGTCGGACCGGCAGATCCTTGTTGCCCAGGATCACCTTGGAGTCCTGCTGGACCCTGCTCGCCGGGAGGACCTGCCCCACCTTGCGCGCCTGTGGCACCCCTCTGGCCGCGTTCGCCCTGCTCCCCCTGTACTCCTCGGTCGCCGGTGACCCTGTCCAAGAAGTCATCGTCACTCATCAGCACATCGGCGACATCCCCCGCGGAATCCTCTGATGGAGTCGGCCGTGGATCGACCGGGTCCACGGGTGTGGTATCCCCTTCGGGCTGAAGCCCGCAACCTACAATCGCGAATCCGGACACAACAAACGGGATCAGAAGGAACTGCTTTGCTCGCCGTACGATCATCGTACATCTCCTCGTATCGAAGTGCTGTTTGGCCGCATGGAACGCTCCACGCGTTGTCTACTTTGTTACGAGCAGGGACGGATCTGACGTGAGACGGGTCAGCTACGGGGTGGCCCTACAAAGGTGGCCAGATGAGTCCCAGCTTCGCCAACCCGGCAAGGAAAGCGTCCGCCAAGCACCCCATCTGGCCACGGCCGTGATACTGAGACGCTTGGCGTACCTAGAGAAAAGGCGACGCTTTTTTCAACCTTGCCGGGTTGGACTTACTCAATAGTCAACATCAAGGATACAGACTTGGGCGTACCGTTCAAGCCTTTTTCTGCCCTCATCGCCCGAGTGGCAACGCCTCCACGCACACCGCCCGATTCATGCGTCCGGGATCACTAGGCGTGTTCACGAAAACGAGGGCCGCCGGAGGGCACGCTTGGGGACACCACCCTTGGCAGGCGGCTCGCTGGGATACCCTCCGACGACCAGTTTCATTCGTGAGGCGATCCGACCGGCATTTCAACACGGCTCACGGATCACACTCATAGGCTGTAGCCATCTTGGCTACTCATAGGTGTGATGTCAAGCCATGAAGAAGCGCGATATCAGAATCCTTGTTGGGGCGAAGCTGCGACAACTACGCGAGAATAACGGTTGGTCGCAGGAAGACCTCGGGTTTGAGTCAGGCCTTCATCGGAACTACATCGGGGGGATCGAGCGTGGTGAGCGGAATGTCGCAATCGTCAATCTGGCTAAGCTCGCGAAGGCCCTTGGGGTGATGCCTCGGGATTTGCTTCCTTGAACTCCCCGTTCCAGGTACAGCCGCTTTTCGTTCACAGTTTCCATCCCGCGGCGTCGTAGGGCGAATTCGCTGCAACACCCCTCACGTCCTTTCCACACGCAGGGGAATGACAATCGTGCGTGGCTTGTGAACACATGATCGAGATCATGCATTCACCCGGCACCTTTCAAGCGCCCCAGGACCAACGCATCTACGAGTACATCGAAGTATTCAACTACTCCGTCACGGACCTCGTGTTGTCAAGGCTTGACGGCAGCATCAACACTGCCATCGACACCGTGGACAACCTGATACCACAAGGCGTCCCTTCAGTCATACCCGCCGGAACAATGCGCATCATCGCACCCGGCGGACTAACACCCACCTCAGACGAAGAATTCGCCTGCGAATGGGGGCTCGCCGAGGAAGACATCCTTCGCGTCCCACACGATCAATACGAAAACATGTTCATCGGAACCAGGATTCTACTCTACGGTTCCCAAGGCGCGCTGTTGGATGCTGTCAACCTAGGCCCCGAAGACTTCTGGCCCTTTATTCCCAGTGCCGCACAGAGCGTCATAGAGGCCTACCTCGGTCCATTCGGTGTGCAACTAGACGCCGAGGGAAACGACATCATTATAGTCTGGCCATACGCAGGTTTGGGCAATGCGCTCGGACTGCGTCTTTCGTACAGCGGCATCAGCCAGGGAAGCCCAGGATTCGTTCCGGACGATCTCAATGAGGACTTTCTGCCGCTTCCGGAATGCCTGCCGCCGCCTCTGGGTGCCTGCTGCCTCCCGAACGGTCAATGCGCCGTGGCCCCACAAGACGAATGCGAATTGCGTGGCGGCGGTTACGCCGGCGATCTACTGCTCTGCGAAGACGCGGGGCCGTGTCCGCAGCCACCCCTCGGCGCCTGTTGCACGCCGCCGGGCGACTGTTGGTTCACCGACGCAGACACATGCTCGTCCGCCAGTGGCGCATACGATCCCACCGCCACGGATTGCACTACTTCCGTCTGCCCAGCCGAACTGGACGTGGTCATCAACGAGCTCGACTACGCGCAGGCCGGAATCGACACTCAAGAGTACATCGAACTCTACGGCGCAGCCGGCCGGTCTTTGACCGGATTCACTCTGGTCTTCTACAATGGCGCCCCCGAGCAGTTAGCACACTACCGCAGCATCGCCATGTCAGGCGTGATCCCCGACGATGGCTTCTTCGTAATCGGATCCGCCGCCGTGCCAAACGTCGACCAGATAGACTTCACCGTCGAGGGCATTCAGAACGGCGCGCCCGACGGGATCGCCCTGCTCGACCCGCTAGGCCAAGTGCGCGAAGCCATGGCATACGGAGGCTCATTCGTCGCCGCCACCGGCCCCGCCGCCGGAGTTCTGTTTGAGGACATCGGCGTCGAAGACACAACAGCCGCAGGCGAGGTCGCGCTGCAACGCATACCCAATGGAACCGGGCCCTGGCTCGTAACCACCGACGGGGGAGCGGGACTCGATGGAACGCCGGGCACGCTAAATGTCATTCCTCTCCCCGCACTGCACGGCGCATGCTGTCTCGCCAGCGGCTTCTGTTTCGATGCGATGGAGCAGTCGCTCTGCGCCGGCGCCGGCGGCGTGTACAATGGCGATATTTCCGCCTGCACGGGAAACTGCCCGATTCTGATCGGCGCGTGCTGCTTGCCAAGCGGGGATTGCGTGGGACGCACGCCGACTGACTGTGAAGCCGCAAGCGGAATACACTTTGGCAGTGGCAGCGACTGCAGCTCGGCACCGTCGTGCGGCACGCCGGCAACCGGAGCCTGCTGCTTCTCGGGAGGAGGATGCGTCGTCGAAGATTCCTATGACTGCGCAAACCTACTCGGTGACTATCGTGGTCACGGATCGAGTTGCGGCACCCAGAACTGCGGTACGCCCCTAACGCTGAGCATTAACGAAGTCTACCGCAACGATCAGAGCACAGACGATCTGGAGTTCATCGAAGCGTTCGGCCCCGGCGGGATGGCGCTCACCGGCCTCGCAATCATTGTCATTGAGGGCGACTATTCCACAACTGGGCAGCGGGGACGGATCGACAAAGTGTGGCCTCTAGACGCTTTCGTGATTCCCGGCGACGGCTTCTTCGTAATCGGCGACGCCGACGTTGCCAATGTGGACTTTCCCATCGGCGAAATCAACCAGCTCGAAAACGGAACCGCCACGATCCTTCTCGTCGAGGGATTCGACGTAGGCGGCATCGGGGTAGGCTTCGATATCGACGACGACGACGACGGCAACGTCGATCCCGGTGTGGACCTCGGGCTGATCGTCGGCGGAATCGCGTTTGCTGATTCCGGGGTCGACGCCGATCCACCCGAAGTTGATTTTACGTACGGACCTGTTGTCGTCGTGGGGCCAGACGGCGCTGAGGCCCCCGCGGGTGTCGCGCGGCGTAGCGACGGCTTGAACTCCGGCTCGCCGACGGATTTCTGCCCACTCAGCGAAGCCGGCGACGGCACCGACGGCGACGCGATACCCACGCCCGGCGAGAGCAACATCTGCAGCACCTGCCCTACACCAGGGGACGGCAACAACGACATGTTCATTGACCTGCTCGATTTCGGTCGTCTGCAAAGTTGCTTTACCAATCAAGTCGGCCCCATCGATCCGCCGGCCTACCCCGAAAGCTGCCGGTGCTTTGACCTCGATTCCGACGGCGACGTAGACCAAACCGACTACTCATCCTTCCACGATCTTGTCGGAACCAGCGGTTGATCTCGTGGGTCTGCTAAGCTCGGAAGACCGAGAGGTTTGCGGAGTTCCGTAAACTGGGGCCTTGGGGCAGCATAGGCAACCCGCACGACACCAGTTTCGCCACATTTTCAAGTCTCCGAAGCAAGATGACCGACGATTACCATGATTGGTAAGTGTTGAAAATCGAGTAACTTACGCCGGCAGCTTCAGCCGCAGTACCACACACCGCCGTGACACAAATGCAAACAAGAACAACACGCAGAGAGTTTGACACCGCCCGGGTCATGCAACTTCAGGGCGACTTGGCACGCATGCACACGCAAATGCATCAGGCCCAAAAGCTAGCATCGCTGGGCACAGCCGCGGCGATGCTGGCCCACGAGTTTAACAACATCATGACCCCCCTCGTCGCATACGCTCAATACGCGCTCACGACCGATGACCCGGAGATGATGTCCAAGGCGTTGCGAACCACGCTGAAGCAGACCGCAGCCGCGCTCGAAATGTCAGGGCGTATTCTCGGCATGGCTGGCGATGCGCCGGCCAACTTTGCTGCAGTGACGGTTCGCTCCGTGGTCGACGACGCCGTGGCCTGCCTCTGCCGAGATCTTTCAAAGGACGGAATAACGCTCGCGATCGACATCGACGCGCGGCTTGAGGTTCGAGCGGAGGCCGGACAGCTACGACAGGTGCTGTTCAACCTACTGCTCAACGCCCGCGACGCGCTCGAAGGCCGCAGCGGCCGCATCACCATCTCGGCTGCGAAATCCGTCGACGAGTCCGTACGCATTACCGTCGCCGACACCGGATGTGGAATCCCTCGCGACGAGCTTAGCGCCGTCTTCGATACCTTCGTCACCAGCAAGACCGGATCCGACGGCAAGGGGAGACGTGGCACCGGGTTGGGGTTGGCGATTTGCAACGAGATCATCAACAAGCACGACGGCAGCATCCAGGTTCAAAGTCGCGTCGGCGAAGGAACATCGTTCACGATTACTCTCCCGGCGTGCAGGTAGTCGCACGCTGACGCCGAACCGGGTCAAACGCCGCGAACCCGATCAACAATACGCGGCGGCGCGCCAATGTCGGCCACGTGCAAGCGACCGACAAACCGGCGGGCGCTCTCACTTTGAAACCCGACCTTGCCCGCAACGAAGGTCACCGTAATGTCCGCTATGACGGTGGCGCTTGACGGCATGCCCGTGTCGCAGTCCAACCCCGACGGAACATCAATCGCGACAGTGCCGCGCTTTGGCACTGAGTTGATGCGTTCTATGACGCGGGCGGTCGCCTCGCGCACCTTGCCCGCAAACCCAGTCCCGAGAAGCGCATCGATCACGACCTCGCCAGGACCGATCTCCGTGGAACCGGGCGGAGTCATGCCAATTCCCATCGCCTGGCAGATCTTGTGATTCTCCGCCGCGTCCGGAGTCAGCCGAGCCTCCTCGCCGCACAGCGCGATGCGTACCGCCGCCCCCGCATTCGAGAGATGCCGAGCGATCACGAAGCCATCGCCCCCGTTGTTGCCCGTGCCGCAAAAAATGACAATCGCGAGCGATGGAGCATCATCGCCCGCCGCGTATTCATCGAGAATCACGCACGCGGCGTTGCGGCCGGCGTTCTCCATCAACACCAGGCCGCTGACCCCGTATTCTTCGATGGCGATGCGGTCGACCTCACGAACCTGTTCTCGTGTCAGCATAGTTTCCATGAAGCAGATGTTACCCCTGTTAACGCCGCACCGTCAGGGAAATCACGTCATATTTAGATGGACAGGTCGGACCTACCGAGTAGGATCGCCGGCCTGAAGTGTTCGGAGAGAGTCATTTTCGGAGGTGCCGGCGATCATGAATGAGTTTCGGTCAATTACGGGAAAAGTGTATCGCAAGTGGATGGCCTGCAGTTTGTTCGGGCTGCTCGGCTTGACGGCGGGTTGCGATCCGTGTCTCAACAACCCTTGCAACGACGGAATAGCCTGCAACGGCCAAGAGACGTGCTCCGCTGATGGCGGGGTAGCCGTGTGTTCGGACGGCACGCCGGTCGTTTGCAATTCCCCAACGGTCTGCACAGAGCCGGACGGAGCATGCGTCGATGAAGCCGACGCGCCGGTGCGGGTCGATGTTCTTCAACGCGGCCAGTTCTTCTACCCCACCTCACAGTTCCGTTGCGCGGAGGAGGAGGGTGAACAGCCGCCGGACGAGCAATGTCCGACCGGCGCCGGCTGTGATGAGTTTCATTGGCACAGCGATACCGTGGTGGCCATCTCGGCGATTTCGCCGGACGACATCGCGAGCGATTCCACGATCAGCGATCCGGATCCTTGTAGGTGCGGACACGGAAAAATCAGGGAGGTCATCCGCACCACGATCGACGTCGATCGATCCGAGTTCGACCTCTACCTCAACGTGAGCGGTCTCACCGACCTGCCGGGCGCTGGCGCCTGCCCTCCATAGCGAGGTAACCAGCCGTGTCGCACATCACAAGGGCAGGATGAGCAACGCGAGACAACGAGAGCGCCGCTCCGGCGGCGCTTTTCTCATGCGCAAACAACATCGAAGCAAGACTCGCAGATCGGCCGATTCAATCAACGGTGCGGCAGGAGTCTGCATCTCAGTGTATGTGGTTTGGTTGATCGTGCTCCCTCCAAGGTGGCTGGACCCCGTGATTCGATCACCATGGCGCGAGCCGCAACTGTGGGTCCATCGCGCCATCGGGCGCGCGCTCAGCGCGATCGGTATTGACGCCCCCTCGCAGTTCCTGCAAGTCGGCGTCTACTACGTGCTGCTGGCGTTGGCGCTGCCCGCAATTGGCTGTCTGCTGATTCTCAGAAGCAAGCCGGCCGACACAGGCTGGCGCAGACCCAACCGCCTTTTGCTCCGAATCGTGGGTTGCAGCTTCGTCATTTCAATACCGTTCCTGTTTTGGATGGTGCGTAGCCCGGAGTTCGCCCCGTACTACCGCCAGTACCTCGACGCCGGCCCAGCAGTAGTGCTCACCTACTACGTGGTCGTGCTATTCTGCGAACATTTCTTCTTCGAGGGCGTCATGCTCGCCGCGTTTCGATCCAATGGCCGTTGGCCCGATCCTCCAACGCTGGTTCAAGACGCGCAGACCGGTTGGCGGCGGATCGCCCAGTGGTTCGGCATAGCTCAGCCAACCGAATCAACGCGAGGCCTGCAGCGCATGACGCGATGGCTGGGGATTCCCGACGGGTGTCTCGGCGCGATAGTGCTGTCCGGCGTTTTGTTCGGATTGGTCCATTGGGGAAAAGCCGGCCGCGAGTTCCTACTCGCCTTCCCCGGCGGCGTCTTTCTCGCAGCGCTCGCATATCGCTGCAACTCCTGGCATGCACCGTATCTCCTGCACGCCGGAACCGTCACAGCCGCCGCACTGATGTTCCTGCTGACGCGTTGACCTGCCGCAAGATAGTCCGCTCCCGCCTGAATCGCCTAGCCCGTCAGCCCCAGGCTGCGTTGACGAATCACGACCGTTCCCGTCGTGAGCATCAGCAGCGTCATCACAATCAACCCCCACTCCGAAACCGTTGGAACGATACCGCCCTGCACATCGCGAACCGCGCGAACGTAGCTGAAGATGCGGACGACGTCGCCCTGCGGACCGTGGCCAAACGGATAGTCGCCGGGATCGCCCACCTTGGGATCGCTGCGCTGGGCGCCCGCGCCGTGGACGTTCATCAGGACGTAGTTGCCCGAGTTCGGCGGCTGTTCCATCCACCCCGTCGCCAGCCCGAAGCAGACGTACACACCGAAATTCGGTGATGGACCATCGAGGTGCGTGGTGCTCGTCCAAGCCCACGTCTCGGCATCAGCAAGATCGAATACGGGATCGAGCGCCGGACCCTGCGAGGCTGGATTCACCGCGTCAGGGGCACGGGTGTAGTCGACGATGCTCTGAAGCTCCTTCGCGTCCGGTAGTCGCCAATCGTCGTACCCGGCGGAATCGAGGTTCTCGGCGTAGTCGAGCGATTGCTCCCAATTCATCGCTGTGGGGCTGTCAGCCTTCATCCACATCAGGCCGGTCGCCGAGTCGGTGATCGTGCCGTCACCGTTGTCGACGAAGTTGTTAACGCCATACCCACTGCCGCCACGGACACAGCGGATGTACCGCGCAAACGGTGTCCCGCCGATATCGATGTCCTTGGGATAGCCCTTGATCCGCCCATCCGCGAAATTGACTCCAAACGCCGTCGGGTCGTTGTTCATGGTCGTTCCAACATAGACCGTGCTCGACCAGTATTGGCAATCCATGTCGCGAAGCCCGGACTCCGGCGGCGGATACTCGAAGTCAAAGTAGCTCGTGTCGATGTAGGGTATCCGAAAGAAACTGCTCCCGTTGAAATCAATAAGGGAATACAGTTCCTTCAGCGTCGGCGCCCGCCAGTCGTCATACCCAGCCAACACCATCGCATCTGCGTACAGCTGTGCGTCTGTCCACTCTCGCAACGTCGCAAAGTCCGGACTCTTCTGCCACATCAAACCCGTGGTCAAATCGCTGATCGTCCCGTCGCCGTTGTCCAGGTAGGCGGCAGCCCGAGTTTGATATTGAGCGTCTTGCCCATAGAACGGCTCCGCAGGAACGGGACAGGCGACCTCCGCCGCGTTGTCGTAACAAAGGGCCTGTTCAGTATCCACCACAACATAGTCTTCCGCGTTGCCGGGCGCACATCCAAACAGCGCGATACCGACCAACACAAAACCTCGCGAACTCACCAATTCCATCAGCCGTTCCCCTTCGCAATCTGATCAGCCACAATTACAGCCTCTCCACGTGTCGAAACGCCGGCCGCCCGGGAATATTGCAGATACTTAGCATTATAGCGAAATGCTGTTCCTAACACCCGTCGCGAGAAACGCGGGCGAACGTGCCCCACTCTACCAGTCACCAACCATCCATCGCAGGAGCCAATCGCGTCTGCGAGACAAACCCCCAGACACAGATACTGCCTGCTCCCCCGTTGCAACGCCTCGCGACACAAGCGGCAGTGCCATTCGGCAATGTCTCTGGTTCCCCAGGGGGGAGGAAAACAGCAGAACCTCTCTGGAAGGGGCACTACGCGACGCGGGCGCGCTGATCGCGCAAGCTCGCGGCCAAGCGCCTGCCTTGTGCCGTAAGTTTGTAGTACGTGGCCGGTGGATAGTCGTCTGACACCAGACGCTCGACGGCGCCGGCATCCTGCAACTCCTTGAGGGCCAGCGCCAGCGACCTGGGAGTCAGCTCAGACCAGATTGATCGCAATTGAGAGAATCGCATCTTCCCGAAGGCCAAGGCATAGACGATGGGCAAGGACCATTTTCGCGTGCCGACCCGTTCGATGCTCAGCGTGGCGAGGCTCTGTCTGACCGAGGCGCACACGCGCCCGAGGCGTATTCCGGCGGCCGTGGGAATGTACTCGGGCCTCAGTGGGTGTCCGTAGCCGGGGTTTCGCTTGGCCCAGCCAGCCTCGATCAAAGCGCGCAGCGTGTGGCGAAGCGAGTCGCGGCTGATGCCGAGCCGATTGACGAGGGTCACAAACTTGCAGCCCCCCGACGCGTGCATTTCAGCCAGAACGCCTATGGCCCAGCGGTGGTGGCACAGGACGACCAGTTGGTGCGCTTTCTTGTGATTCATGTGACCAGAACCCGTCTTGACGAGATTTATAGCTAGTATATAATTCGTACCTTGGATGTCAATCGCTCGATCTAATTGAGCTGTTTTTTTGGAGGACATGGACATGGCATCAAGCCTTGGATTCAACGAAAAGCTGACGTGCGCCTTGAAAGTGACTGACCTGGACAAGAGCCTGAAATGGTATCAGGACCATCTGGATTTTACGCTACTGTACCGCGTGGACGAAATCGGCTGGTGTGAAATGGCCACCGAGGTGAGCGGTGTCAACGTGGGCCTCTCGCAAGTCGAGGAGTGCGGCGGCGATGGGAACGCGATTCTGACGTTCGGCGTGAAGAACATTGACGACGCGCGGAGCCAACTCGAAGACAAGGACATCCGCTTCGACGGCCCGACGCAAACGATCCCCGATATGGTCAAGCTGGCAACGTTTTTCGATCCGGACGGAAACTCGTTGATGTTGTTTGAGGATTTGCAGGGGCAACCGTGCTGACATCGCACGGGCCGTTTAGACAGTTCCTGATCGGGAGGTGGCATCGTATGATTCTCGAACACGACAGCATGTGGGCGATCGCAACGAAAGGACGCTGGATCAATCTTGCGGTTGCGGTTCTTGGCGCATTGTCGTTTGGCTCGCACTCGTACGCAGTCGAAGATAAAGACAACGCAGCGTCCGGTTCATCACCAGTCTCGGCGAAGATCGCCGATCTCGCCTGGCTTCAGGGACATTGGACGACCAAGTTCGGCGCGAACGAGCTGCACGAGATCTGGAGCCCGCCAAGCGCCAACTGCATGATGGCGAGCTTCTGCTGGATCAAAGAAGGTCGCGTCTGGATGTACGAGCTGCTGACGATTGCCGAGGTGGACAGCCACATCGTTCTGCGGTTCAAGCACTTTTCCCATGAGATGAGGTTCTCCTCCGAATTAGTTACTGGAGAAACGTCCCGGTAGAGCCTGTTTGACTTTGAGTGCGAAGT
>JAJDDU010000272.1 GCA_029260155.1 Phycisphaerae bacterium
TCGACGCTGCGGCCGTCGGCGGGAAGATTGAGCAATTCCTGCCTGGTCATCGATGTTGCAATACGAGGCTCACCGCGGACCAATGCAGCGTTGATGGCCTTCATCATCTCCGTGCCGCCACTGCCTCGGCGCGAAGCAAGAAAGTCCTTGGCTTCGGCGCGGTTGTCCGGCGTGTTCGGTCGCGGCGTGTTCCAGAGAATCCGCGTGCTGCCCGCGAAGGTGATCAGATTGAAAGTGTCACCCGGACGCATCGAATCGATGGTCTGGTTCATGACCTCCTTGGCCTTGTCGATCGGAAAGCCGCGCATAGAGCCCGACGTATCGAGCACGAAGATCACCTCTCGGGGGACTATTGCGGTGGGCACAACACGCTGCGGCGGCTGCAAGAAAAGCGTAAAGAACGTCCCGCGCGGATCGGCGTGAGTGAACAGCGCATCGCCGACGTCGCGGTTGTCGGTGCGGTACTTGAGAATGAAGTCCTTGTTGGGAATCACCGCGCGATTGGCCAGCGTCACAACGGCATGTGAAGCGCCCGCGCGCTCGACCTGGACCGAGTGTGACACAACCTCGAGATTCGCGATACGCATTCCGGCATCGATGCCGACCGTCACGGAAATGTCATGCCCCGCCCGCATGCCGGGAGGGACTACGGGCGGCGTGATCTTGTGTCCGTCGGGCACTTGCGGTGCGGGCTGACCCGTGGTCATGGGTGCGGGCGCGCTGCCGCCGCCGGGAATATACCGAGGCCCGACGACCATGGGGAACACGAACTGAAACTCTCCGCTGTCGTACTTGAGCGTCTCCACATAGCTTATCTCAATCACGACTTCGACGCCGGGCTCGATGTTGGCCACCGACTGCGTGAAGATATTCGGGCGCTCCTGATCGAGCAGGCTGGTAACGTGACCGGCCGCGATAGCTGCCTCGTACGCCTCCCGCGCTTGTTCGCGCGATCTAATCTGCCCGACGACGCGGCGATCCCCCACGGTCATCACCATGTCATCCACGGCAGCGTCCTGCGGCAGCGGGAATACGTATACCGCCTCAATCTTTTGCGCGAGCGGATTGTAGAAAACCTGGCGAACACGAACGCGACTGACGAAACCGACAATGTCGGCTTGAACGTCCGTATGACGCAACGGGCATATCGCTTCCACAACGCCGTCGGGTGGGATGATCCGCAGTTCTCCGCCCGGCATGACGTCCGTTTCGCCGGCGACGCAATGGACACCAAACAACGACAAAAAGGTCCACGCCAGTCCGCAGGCGATACGTTCAGATGTCATGATACACTCCCAAAAGACTCGAAAACTGAACGCGAAACATCGGTGCCGGCGTTCCTGAACCTCGACGACTGCCCTGTTAGACACTCCCGGTGGCCGCCGGTTCCGCTCGACGATGCACATTTCCTGTCATTTTTGATCCGAGCCCTGGGGCATGGAGTTGCGGAGAGACTTGGTACGCCCATGTAAAAGATGCTAGAATCGAGCGTGGAAAGTCGAAAACGGTCGTTCCGACTTTCCGCTATCGAATTACTCCTTTACGTGGAGCAGCGACTGTGGGCAACCAAGACATCGACGGATCGACAAATCCCGAGCAGCTTCGACGGTTCATGAAGTGCCTGCTCAACGACGTCCGTGCCCTCGAATGCATGATCAACGACGGGCTCGTCGAGTCCGGCATTCGGAGAATCGGCGCCGAGCAGGAAGTGTTCCTCGTCGATCGGCTCTGGCGACCCGCGCCCGCCGCTCTACAAATCCTCGAAAAGGTCGACCATCCCGACTTCACGACCGAACTTGCGCAGTTCAATCTCGAATTCAACCTCGATCCGCTCGTCTTCGGCGGCGACTGCCTAAGTCAACTCGAGCGCGCACTGAACGACCACTTGGCCAAGCTCCAGCAGGCAGCCCAAGAATGCGGCAACAATGTCGTCATGACGGGGATTCTCCCAACGCTTCGCCAATCAGACCTGGAGCTGGAGAACATAACGCCCCGCCCGCGCTACTTTGCTCTGAACAACGCGCTCAGACGCTTACGCGGCGGCGCGTTCGAGTTTCGCCTTACCGGCACCGACGAACTCATCATCAAACACGACACCGTCTTGATCGAGTCCTGCAACACAAGTTGCCAAAAGCACTTCCACGTCGGCCCCGAGGAATTCGCCAGACAGTACAACATCGCGCAGGTCGTGGTGGCTCCTGTCTTGGCCGCCGCCGCGAACTCGCCCATGCTGTTCGGGCAGCGCCTCTGGCAGGAAACGCGCATCGCGCTGTTTCAACAGGCCGTCGACACGCGCAGCCCTGGGCACCACATGCAGGAGCGCAGCGCACGCGTCAGCTTCGGCAATCACTGGGTGAAAGGGTCGGCGATCGACATCTTCCGCGACGATATCGCGCGATTCCGCGTCGTCATGGCCATCGAGATCGACGAAGACCCGTTCGACGCCATCCGCGACGGGCGCGCACCCAAACTCCGCGCCCTGCAACTGCACAACGGAACGGTGTACCGCTGGAATCGACCTTGTTACGGGGTGTGCGAGGGCAAACCGCATCTGCGAATCGAGAATCGTACACTGCCCTCAGGGCCCACGGTCGTGGATGAAGTGGCCAACGCCGCGTTCTGGTTTGGCCTGATGAGCGGCGTGGCCGAAGCGTACGACGACGTTACCGAGGCGATCGAATTCGACGCCGCCAAGACCAACTTCCTCGCCGCCAGCCAGCTGGGACTCGACACACAACTGGCCTGGCTCGACGGTACGAAGCTGCCCGCTCAGAAACTGATCTGCGACAAACTCCTGCCCATCGCGCAGCAAGGACTGCAGGCTGGCGGCATCGAGTCGGCCGACATCGACCGCTTCCTCGGGGTAATCGAACAACGCGTCTCCACTGGCCGAAACGGTGCTCAGTGGTTGCTCTCTTCGCACGCAGGTTTAAAAAACGAGGGGACCAGCGGAGAGCGAAGCGCCGCACTCGTCGCCGCGACGTTCGTCCGCCAGCAGGAAGGCAAGCCGGTACACGAGTGGAACCCTGCCCACCTGGAGGAGGCCGGCGGCTGGCAGAAAAACTACCAGCGCGTCGAGCAGTACATGACCACCGACATCTTCACCGTACACGAGGACGAGGTCGTGGACCTCGTCGCCAACCTCATGGACTGGCGACACATCAGGCACGTGCCGGTCGAGGACGATCAAAACCATCTTGTCGGCCTGGTGTCATACCGCTCGCTGCTGCGCATGCTGGCCCACGACGTGCCCCATGGCACGGACGCTCCAGTTTCCGTCAAGTCTATCATGCAACGCAATCCCATCACCGTCGGGCCTGAGACCGGTACTCTGGATGCGATTGATATCATGCGCACCAACAAAGTAGCATGCCTGCCCGTCGTCAAGGACGAACTTCTCGTCGGCATCGTGACCGAGCACGATTTCATGACCATGGCCGCCGACCTCGTCGAATCATACCTGAGGGAGTCCTGACAGAGTGTCCAACGAGTCCCAAGCCGGCGACAAGTCACCGACAGACATCAAACGAATCATCGGCCGCTACGGAGGCGACCAAAACGGCCCGACCGTCGTATGCGTCGCCGGTCTGCACGGAAATGAGCCCGCAGGCACGCTGGCGCTCGAGAAGGTCTTCGAGAAACTCGATGCTCTAAAGCCGCCGATGAAGGGCGAACTCATCGGGCTGACCGGCAACATACAAGCCATCACCTGCGGAAAACGGTTCATCGCCTCGGACCTCAACCGCCAGTGGAATCCCGCCTATCTTGAAGAACTCCTCGCATCGAACTCCGATACTCAACTCGGACCGGAGGACCGGGAACAGGTCGACCTCCATCACGCAATCTCAGAGGCCTTTGCCCGAGCGACGGGGACAATCTACTTCCTCGATCTGCACACGACCTCGGCCGACGGCCCGCCATTCGTGGTGCTTGCCGATACGTTACGCAACCGCGGATACGCAATGAACTTTCCGACGCCGGTCATTCTAGGCCTAGAAGAGCAACTCGGCGGCACGCTGGCCGGCTACGTGTGCGATTTGGGACACGTGACGATGGGGTTTGAAGCCGGTCGACACGACGACCCGGCATCGGTGGACATTCACGAATCCACCGTCTGGGTTGGACTGCTGGCATCGGGAAGCCTCCAGCAGAGCGACTTTCCCGAAGCTGATCGTCACCGCGCGGCGCTCGTCGAGGCATGCCGCGGCGTACCTAGAATCCTCCAAGTCCGACATCGACATCACGTCGACGAAGGCGTCGGGTTCCGCATGGAGCCGGGCTTTGTGAATTTTCGACCGGTCGACGAGGGCCACACCGTGGCACATGATAATAGCGGCCCTGTCCGCGTGCCCGAGCGCGGCAGGATTCTATTGCCGTTGTACCAGTCGCAGGGCAACGACGGCTACTTCCTGGTTCGCCGCGTCCGGCCGTTTTGGCTTTGGCTGTCCGCTCTACTGCGTTACGTTCGTTTCGATGTACTCGCCCGCTGGCTACCGGGTGTTCGCCCCCATCCCCAACGCGCAAACGCGCTGCTGGTCAATCCGCGCGTGGCGCGTTGGCTGGTGATTGATATCTTCCATCTACTCGGATATCGTCGTCAGGCCATAGAGGACGGTCGATTCGTATTCGCCCGCCGGGAGCAAACGCCAAGCAACGGCACCATGAGTGTGGCACCGGCTTCCAACCGGTGATTGTGCGTATGACACCACGAAACGTGTTGCTCACGTTTGCCGCTGGAATAGCCATCACGGGATGCCGCACCGGCAATCCCGGGTGGATCTCCATCGGTACGCAGGGCATGGTGGCGGCGGATTCCACCCACGCTTCCCGCGCCGGACTGGAGATGCTCAAAGCCGGCGGAAACGCGATCGATGCTGCCGCAGCCGTCTCCTTTGCGGGTTCTCCTCCCAAAAAGTTACTGACCTAACCCCTTGAAAGACAAGGACATCGGCTCT
>JAJDDU010000273.1 GCA_029260155.1 Phycisphaerae bacterium
CCGTTGCCGTTGCAATCGCACGGGGACGGGAGACAGGACGTGCCGTCGCCATTGTAAATGCCGGCGGGGCAAAACACGCCCCCATCGTTGGGACTGGCGCCAGCGGCGCACGCAACATCGGTCGTCTGCCGACAATAGAAAACACTTGCTCCACCGACTGGGTCGAGAGACTTGCAATCGGCGCAGCACGCACCGCACGGCACGTCGCAACAGGCTGCGCCTCCGCCTGCGATCAAACACTCAAGCGCTGCGTAGTCGCAGAAGTCGATCGTGCCATCGCAGTTGATGTCGCCACCAGGGCAATCAAACGGATCGGCTATGCCGCTGGCCAAGCAGCGAAGATCGAAGACGTCCGTCCCGCCACTGCCGTCCACATCGCCATCGCAAGCGCACACTCCGGCCATCGCGCTGCCTGTCATCAAGGCCCCCGCTGTCACCGCGAACGCAGCTCGCCACCACGAGCTAGCGCGGGGTTTCTTCCTACCATTACCAGAACGGATCTCTACCGATTTCAAGGGATGCCCTCCAGATTAGAGACGTGCGCAATCGAGCGGAAACGGGCGGAACACATACGCCCGCGCCACCGAGTCCACCGGCCTATCCTGGGCGGCTCGCCACCAGATGAGAATACTTGGGCCAGGGAAGGACTGCGCCTTTTACTTGGAACCACCCTACCAAAAATCAGCCATGATTGCAAGCGGCGCGTGTCGGTATAGTGGCGAGAGGTCCGCCTATTCACTTTGTCCGGTTTGGGCGATCCACAACGTCCGTAATTGCGGCCTGCGCCGACGGATGCCTCGGCTGCTCGCGGCAGTGCTGTGCTGAATTTATGGCAGGGTGGAGTATCCTCGCCGCCTGTCCATCGTCTATCGCCGCCAATGTGCTGCTCGCGGCGGGGCCGCATTTCGCGCCGGCTGACGAAGCGTTTCGTGCATGGGACACGTCACCCAAGGGTGAGCGATGGCTGGAAATGAACGAGGATCGCGGCCTGGTGGCGGGTTCGGGCGACGCATCGCCGCGAGCATCCGTCCCTGAAGTGCCTTCCGGTCTGGTGGGATAAAGCAGAATCTGCCGCTCCGGCGGTTGACTAGGCGGAAGAGAGATTGCAGAATGTGCGGTCCGGTCGGATGTTGGGCCGGGATGATCTGACTTGAGGTCTTGTTTGGTTGGCGTTGTTACGCCGGAGGTTGGTCGTGTACGCAGTGATCGAGGACGGTTCGCATCAGTATAAGGTTGAAGAGGGTGACACCTTCGAGGTGCAGCGCCATGACCTCAATGAAGGACAGACCACGTATGAGTTTGATCGTGTGGTCATGATCGGCGACGGGGATAACAGCAAAGTCGGCCAGCCGTACGTGGAGGGGGCGAAGGTCACCGCCAAGATCGGCGGCGAGATCAAGGGCGATAAGATCCACATCTTTAAGTTCCGCAAGCGCAAGGGCTACCGTCGCAAGACGGGACACCGCCAGCGCTTCCTTCAGCTCACGGTCGAGAAGATCGAAGGCTGACGGGAACTTTAGGATTCAGAAGCTAGGATTTTGAATTCACCCAGGACGTAGTCGGTACCATGTTGAGAGGATTCCGTAGGCTGCGCGCGCGATTCCGCGCGCGGTGCCGCCGATCTTGCTTGGCGTCGGGCTTCTCAGATAGGGGACTGGTAGTTGCTGGATGCGCAAGCCTAGCTGGACGGCGCGTATTTGCATTTCGACGGTCCAGCCGAAGGCGCGATCCTGCATGTCGATCAGATCGATCGACGAGCGTCGAACGGCGCGGAAGGGTCCTAGATCGTAGTAGTCATACCCCCAGGTCATGCGAATGAGGCGTGTTGCCAAGCGATCGCCAAAGCGTTGCGGCAGGGACATGGACCCCGCAGCGCGAAGCGGCGGCACGCGAATGCCAATGACCAAATCGCATTCGTCGTCGCGGATGGGCTTGGTGATGGCGTCTACGAGCGTGACGTCGTCGGTCAAGTCGGCGTTGACGAACACCAACACACCGATGCTGTCTTTCATTTCCTGCATGGCGGCCCAACAGGCTGCGCCGTAGCCGGGTTTCGGCGCGTGGCCGATGGAAGCGCCGTGCTCGCGCGCGACCTCGCTCGTGGCGTCCGTCGAGTTGTTATCGCCGACGATGATCTGCCCGAGACGCAATTCGTTGAGCGTGGGCAGGAGTTTGCGCAGGTTTTGGGCTTCGTTGAGCGCGGGGATGATGGCCGCGACGCTCTTGAGATCGGGCCGACTCCCTGCAGGCGCTTTGGGCTCCGTTCGGGGAGTCATAGGCCGTGGAGGATGAAGGGGTTCGTTGTTCGCTCGGCGCCGATGGTTGTCTCAGGACCGTGGCCGGACATCACGCGCGTGTCATCGGGCAGCGTAAGCAGCGTATTGCGGATGTTGGTCATCAGCCTCGTACCGTCGCTGTGATGGAAGTCGACGCGTCCGACGCTGCCGGCGAAGAGCGCGTCGCCGACGAATACGATGGAGTGTTCGGCGCAGTAGAGCGATCGTGCGTCGGGCGAATGGCCAGCCACGTCGCCGACGGACCAGCGGGTTGATTCGAGTTCCAGTTCCGCCCCGACGACGAGATCCTGAACGTCTTTCGCCTCCACGACCAAGGGCGTGCCCAGATTGCTCGATAGGTTTTCGTTCGGATCCGTGAGCATGGGCCATTCACCTCGGCCGAGCCAGACGGGCAGGTCACCGGTTCCGGCGAGGACATCGTCGATGCCGGCGATGTGGTCGGCGTGGGCATGTGTAAGAATCACCGCGCGGGGGTTGAGATCGTGCTGCTCGATGACTGCGAGGATCTGCTCGGCTTGGGGCGGCGGACCGGGGTCGATGATCCAGCAGTCTCCGCCGTCCCTGAGGTACACGGTGTAACCGTTCTCCATGAACATGGGATCGTTGGTTACGTGGCAGTGCAACGTGGTGTCACTCATGATTGCTGTCTCGCGGGGCTTGGTTTTCCGGGAACTCCCGTGCAGGGTCCTCTTCGGTGGGTGAGGATAGCGGCAGATCGGCGTCGCACAATACCCTTTCGAATCGAGGCGTGGAATGGTGTGGGATCGCGATTACGCGGCTACGATTCCTTCGCGGATAGCGTATCGCGTTAGTTGTACGCTGTTGTGCACGTCGACTTTTCTCATGATTCGCGTTTTGTGGTTGTCGACGGTTGCGGCGGCCAGCTTCATGGCCGCGGCGGTCTCTTTGACGGTTCGACCGGTCGCCAGATGGCTGAGTACCTCGAATTCGCGGGCCGTCAGATGCGGCGTGCCCGATCCCAAGGAGCGAGGGTTGGCGCGGCATCCGACGACAACCGGCGTGCGATGACGTCGCCTGGCGCGCACGGTATCTACGGCGAGAGCAACCGCTTGGAACGATTCCGAGGTGGTGACAACGCCGTCCACTTCAGCACGGAGGGCGGCGGAGATGCCGGCATCGCTGGGGTCGGAGACTAGGAGAATGACGTGCAGGTCCGGCCAGGCACCCCGCAAATCACGCACGGTCGAAGACGGGAGTTGTCCCGTCACACCGCCTCCGACGATGGCGACGTCGGGGGACCCATCGTTGAGGATAGCGAACGCCTCGCGGGCGGTCGAGACTCCCGCAGCCACTTGCATGGCGATGTGCGAATCGATCATGAGCGCCAAGCCCTCCCGAAACATAATTCGGTGCTCGAGGAGGAGAACGCGCATCGGACAATCAGACTCGGGCAACGGTGACTCCCCTTGTCGGCGGCACACGACGCAAGTCGGGCAATCGCAACTCCACGATCAGCTACAGTTAGTCGGATCGGTTGTCTGCGGGGGCCGACTCGATAGGGGTTTCCCCAGGCGGAGGGGCTAGTTTCTCGCGATCACGCCGCGCGGTCAGATAGATTCGCGCGAGGTCCACGGCTGTTTTGGCCTGGAGCTTCTTCATCAGACGTGAGCGATGAATCTCGATGGTCTTAACGCTAATGCCGAACCGGTGAGCGACTTGCTTGTTCCCCATGCCCACCACGATCAGGTCCATGACTTCGCGCTCGCGCGGAGTCAACAGGGCGAGGCGCGACTCGACGTCAACAAGACCGGCTTGTTGTTCGCGTGTCGCGCGATCCAGTGCAAGCGCCCGGTGAACGCAGTCCAAGAGGACCGCTTTTTCGTACGGCTTCTCGATGAAATCGACCGCGCCGCCTTTCATGGCCCGCACGGCTGAGTCCACGTCGCCGTAGCCGGTCACCACGATTACCGGGATGCTGAATCGTCGCGCCGTCAGTGAGTTCTGGAGATCTTCCCCGCTCATGCCAGGCATGTGCAGATCGAGAAGGAGGCACCCAGGCTGCTCCGGGCTGTACGCTGCGAGAAACTCCTCGGCTGAAGCGTGAGTCTGGACACGCAACCCGCAGGACTCAACCAGCCAGCGAAGCGAATGTCGAATACTCGGATCGTCCTCGACCACGAACACTGTTGCTACGTTCACCACGTCGCTCACTTCCAGATGTGAAGCCGTATTGGACATATGGCCGCCAACGCGCTTACCAAGGTATCTTCGTAACCCACGCCGACGCTCGTCCCCTTGTAGCTATACGGAGCATACTCGATGGACCGTGCTGCCTGCAAGGTTGTTCTCGTTGCCTTCGGTGCTATCGGGACGACGACGGAGCAGTGGGGTCATCAACCGCGTGTCTCTGACTTCATCACGCAAGCATGTCCTCGCGGAATGATGCGCACGAGCAATCCGCCCTCTGCGACGCAATTCACAAGACACGTACCACCCTTAATACTCTCTTTCACATGAGCTTACGCACCGCTCGGTGTACGCTCCAATGTGACCAAAGGCCATGAATGGTCCGACCGCGTCCGAAAATCAGCCGTTGAAAAATGCCTGGAATACGACGAAGTCCCGCATGTCGACGTCGGCATCCTGGTCAATGTCTACGGATTGGCATCCGGGCGGAATAGTGCCGCCAGGCCCGGTAATGCAGGCATCGAACACCGTGAAATCGACAAGATCGACATCTCCGTCACCGTCGGTATCTCCGGGAAGGATGCACACACCGCCGTCGTTGCATGCGTCGATTCGGCCATCTCCGTCGCAGTCACTCGCATTACCCAGGGCCAGATCGCACTCGTCGGGAACGAGATTGTGGTTGCAGTCGTAGCTGTCGCCGAACGGAATAACGTCCAAGCGGTCCATCGTGCTGTTGGCATTGCAGTCAACTTCGCATGCGTCGGGGACGCCGTTTCCGTTGTCGTCAAGGCTGATCCCGTTGGAGATGTCGCAGGGGTCCGGCACGCTGTTCAGGTTGCAGTCGGATTGCCAGCCGGGGGCAAAATCAAAACCGGTCGGAAACGACAATTCCGAGTCGTTCCCAAGGACGTAGGACCGAATGAAGTTCCCGTTGGCAACATCGAACTCGAAGATGCGTGTGGTGTTGAGATGCAGCTGGACAGCGCGCCCCTGCGAATCACCCACTTCGGGCGCAGCCTGTCCGACGCGGCTTCTGCTGACGTACACGTTGCCGTTCGGACCGACACGCAGGCACCAAGGCCGATCGAGTGTCAACGCGACCTCCGTACCGTTATGGTTGAACTTCTGCAAAAATGCGCCGGTGTCACCGTCGTACTCGAGCACCTCATCGGTCAGGTAACTCGCGACCAGCAGATTGCCGTCCGGCTTAAATACCAAGCCCTTCGGCGCACTCAGACCGCCGTTGTCTGCCGCGACGACGAAGGGGGCGATGAACGCACCATTCGATCCGTCGTATTGCAACACCTGATCGTCGCGGGAGCAGACAAACAGGTTTCCGTTGGGACCGAACGTCAGGCCTGTGGGGTGCAGCAGCCCCCCCGCCCCTGTCGCAACGAACACGCCGACGAATGAACCGGTGTTGCCGTCGTATTCAAGTACCGAGTCGATCAGTTCGCTGCAAACGAACAGATTGCCGTTGGCGCCGAAGGTCAGACCAGCCGGGCGCGAAAGGCCTCCGTCGCCCGCTGGTACGAAATCGCTCACATACGCGCCGGTCGCGCTGTCGAAGGCAACGACCCTGTGATCCAGCGCGCTGCTTACCAAAACACGTCCGTCCGGAGCGATGACCAAGTCCGCGCCGAGAGAAACCTGGCCTGCTTCGGAGGTTCGAACGCGCACGCCCGTGGCGGCGTGGAACTCGCCGACGACGTCGAGCGTTGTACTCGCGACCCACATGTTGTGTGCGTGTGCGAGCGCGTCGGCGTCAACGGTTCCGTCGCCATCGCAGTCCTCGCATGCGTCGAGCACGGTGTCGCGATTGATGTCCAGGGTCATGTCGGCGAGGATTTCGTTGTAATCCGATTGACCGTCGCCGTCGCAGTCCGGCTCGCACGCGTCGGGGATGTTGTTTCCGTACAGGTCTGAACTGTTGTTCAGGAAAATGTCCCACGTGTCGGGTATTTGGTTGCCGTTGCAGTCCGATTCACATTCGTCCGGAAGACCGTTGCCATTGACATCGAAGCTGGTCTCCTGGGCGATGTCTTGGTCGTCGAGGACTGTGTTGGTGTTGCAATCCTCGCATTCGTCCGGGACGCCGTTGGCGTTTTCGTCGTCGCTTGTGGCGAACTGAATGTCTAGTGTATCATCGATGCTGTTGCTGTTGCAGTCGTCGGCGACGCACTGCACAGCCGTGATGAACGACTCCATGATATCCTGGACGGTGGCGTGGAAACGCATGTCCTGATTGGCGTTCCCACCGCTTCTGGTTTGACCGCAGTAAGCCATGATAGTGCCGCGCCGCGAAGGACCGTCCAAACTGTTACAGATATCGATCCCGTAGGCGTGGGTGTGGTTGCTGTCGCAGTTGTGGCCCAACTCGTGGGCGGCGACGCGGGCGTCGTAATTCCAGATGTGCGGCTGCCAGTTGCTCGTGGAGAACCCTTGGATATAGCCGACCACGGAGTAGCCAAGCGATCCACATAGGGTGCCCAACCAGGCGACGCCGCCATACGGCAGGTCGCGCCGTCCGGACACGAATTGCGCGGCGTCACGTTGGACGTCGCCCATGCTGTCGTTCCAGTATTCTCGAAAGGCGAAGAGGGGGTCGGGCTCATTGAAGAGGTCGTCGGGCGTGTCCCATATGCGGACAAACGAAAGCTCGATGCGTGTGTTGACGTCCCGAATGTACACATCGCTCATGATGGCGAACATCTCAACGATGTACGCTGCGGCTGCGTCGGCATCGCCGAAAAGTTGATAGAACTCGTAGTCGGTCTCAACGGCAAGCTCGAGAACTTGCATCCCACGAGAAATCGTCCCTGTTGCGGCGGCAACTGGCGCCGACAAATCGCGCGCTGCGGTCGTCGTCGTGGCATTCAAGCCGCACAAGGGGAGCCCAGCGGGAAGCGCGCCACTGGCTTGGCCGCCCACTGACATCACCATTTGTGTTCCGTCGCCCGCCTTCGAAGCGTAGAGACGCTGCCGCGCGCCGTGGCCGGGTTGGATCATCGCGAAGCTGCCCGAGTCGTGAATAGCCAGGAACACATGCGATCCGCCTCGACCCGCGACCCGCCCGCGCAGCAGGTTCACCCGCGACGGGTCGAAATCAAGCGGCATATCGTCGCCGTTGCGGCGGCCAATCACGAAGCGCGTGCTGGGGCGCGTCACGCGAAACGGCTCAACCACGAGATCGATTCCACGACCCGCATCGAGCGGGAAGGACTCGATGGTGAACGGCTGGCCTTGGTTCTGTAGCCGCGACCGTTGCGATTCATCGAGGACGACCACGGTCGCTCCATCGTGCGACCGCGCGTTGATGAACAGCCGCGAACGCGCAGCGTCGGGCGTCTCATCGCCGGCCGGCGCCACCGCCATCGCTGACAAGTGAATGACCACAACCAAGGAAACAATCTGTTTTGGCATATCTGCTCTCTCACGCACACGCGCGCGTGGCTGTTCCGTCTGTCGGGAGTTATCGAATCGAGTCGAGAGGCGTCCGAACACCCCTGCCCAGGGTCCGTCCTCGGGCTGGGTTATTATACAGTGTTCTGGGGTTTCCGAATCGCTTTTTCTGAGCGGAAAACGACGGACATTGCATAGGATACACCACGGTCGCTACAGGCCGGCGGAGACTTGCGGTGCGTAGATGGCCGCGTCCAAGATGGAATTCTCCACGGCGGGCAAAACCCAGTTGTCCTGATTGACAAAGTAAATGCGGTCGTCAATCGGACGGCGCAGATACTCGGTGGTTCCGTCGGCGATCATTCCAATCCTGGCGAGGGGCACTGCGTGGGCCCAACGTGTCATGCGTACCTGGCGCACCGCCTTGTGCGGCACGTTTAGCATATCGAGCATGTTGCGAATCTGCCGGGCGAACTGCATTGCGTAGTCGTTCCACGCGCTGTCGGCGATCAATCGAAATCGCGCATTGCCAAACGGCAGAGGCCAATACAGTGTGAGGACACTTCGCGGGCCGGCGCTGCCCCGCGCATAGGTGCCGTTGAGCATGTCCGAAACCTTGCCGAACGCCTCGGCCTCACCATCGCTCATCGGGTAGTTGCCATCGCCGAGCAGAAACACGTCGTAGATATCACGGTCGATCGGATGGTCCAGAAGTACATTGGCGACGAGGTTGGCCCGGTACTCGACGCGGTACATGGCGTCGTGCTTTTGCGGATCCAGCTCCCACAAGTTCTGGATCACTCGCCGGCAAACGAACTTCGGACAGCACATCACGACCTTCCGTGCGAGAATCGAACCAAATCTGCCGTCGGCTTCTCGGTAGGAGACCAAGACCTTATCATCCTTCGTCAATCGGACATCGACGACTCGGCAGTCCGTGCGGATCGGCTGCATGCTCCCGCCGCCGCCCTTGGGTCCGCCCGCGTTCGTCAATCTTTTCCACAGTGCGTCAGCCATGTAGGCGTTGCTGCCGGGGAAGACCCAGCGTCCAAACTGCTCAGCCGCAAGAAAGTTCCAACCGCCGGCTGCTGAGATTTCCTCTGCACCCCCGCCGAACGAGGAGTGACAATAGGCCTGAACCGCGGCGGAGAGGAGCGGAGGCATCGGCATGCCCATCCTGTCTTCGATATCCTGCCTGAGGGATTTCTGGTCGAGATCAAGTATCCACTGGTTATCCTTGTCGGGTAGCAAGGGGATGACCGGGTAGTTGTTTTCGCCCATGTCCGTGACGACTTCGCCATAGCGTTTAAACGCGGCCACCTGATCGGGAGGAAGCCCTGCACCTTCCCAGAAGTTCGCGAGTATTTCGCCGCCGAGTTCGACGAGGTCGGCGTCATCGTGGACGCGCACGACGCGATCAAGACCCAGTGCGCGGTAGAACGTATCTTCAAACGACCCGGCGTCTGGGGTGATGACGTACGCGTTGCCGAGCGAATAGCGTGTTCTTGCCCACGTTTCGCCTTGCGCGGACCCACCGACGCGTGGTCGGAGTTCGAACAGAATCGGACGGTGCTTCTGCAACAGGAAAGCCGTCGCCAACCCCGATATGCCTCCGCCAACAACGACGACGTCGGTTTCGTCGGTCGGTGCGGGCGGTTCTCCGCCGTCGAAACAATTCTGACAGGAGTGAAACGGAATCTCGGGATTGCTGAAGAAGTCGCCGGAAAAGGTCGCCTCAAACGGCAGTCCGTCAACCATCACCGAAGGGGGAAGGAACGGAACCGGCGCAAACGGCTGACCGGGCTGAGGCTCCCCGCCTGCCGCTACACGTGATCCGAGTCCGGGCGTGATCGCGATGCCCCGTTTGGCCAACATGCCCAGCGCAGCTGCGCTCATGCCTTGACGAAGGAACAACCGTCGAGAGATCATCAGCATTGCCCTCCTGGTTCGACCGGCGCACGCGCGTCGCGCATCGCATCGTAAGACGAGTTACCGTATCAGAAACGAGGGCTCGATGCGTGCCTATTGTCGTGGGAAAGCAGAAATAGCGAGCAAGGCAAAGTGTCAGGGTAAATCCTCTGGCTCAACAGGAATCACCCTGGAGTCTTCGGTATTCTTGAGCTTCAAAATGCCGGCCTACGCATCCTTCGGGGACGCAGAACCAGGTAGTCCGGGAAAGAGTGACACACTGGCTGACACGCGATATGGTCTGCTGCGCCAAGTGGAGTGGTCTCGTACGAAGAGCTGCGGAGTTGATGTCAAGACGATGAAGAACGGTGTGAATACGGGATATCGCGGCGCGGCCAAGGTATTGCTTGAAGAGCACAGAGTTGGCGCGTGGAGCGAAGTCGACGTAGCCTCGTCAAATGGGGCGTTTAGCGGGCTGATCCTGCCGCGTGCCGAGACTGCCGACGACAAACACATCGTCCTCAAGTTGGTCAGCGGCTACAACATCGGCGTAGCCGTCGCATCTATTACAAATATCATCGAGCGCGGGCGGCGGGAAGCACACTACAAGATCCCCGAGAAAGAGTTTCCCATCGACGCCGGCAAGCCCAACGTCATTTTGCTCGGGACCGGCGGAACGATCGCAAGCCGCCTGGACTACAGGACCGGCGCGGTGATCCCCGCATTCTCCCCGGGCGAGTTGTACGGGTCGGTTCCGGAGCTGGCTGACATCTGCAACCTGCGTACCGAAAAGCTGTATGGCGTCTTCAGCGAGAACATGGGGCCTGAGCAATACGTGCGGCTTGCGCAGAGAATCGGCGAGGAGATAGCCTCGGGCATCGACGGCGTGGTGATCGGGCACGGCACGGACACCATGCACCACACAGCAGCCATCCTGACGTTCATGGTGCAGGACCCGCCCGTGCCGATCATTATGGTCGGTTCGCAGCGCTCGTCGGACCGCCCTTCTTCCGACGCCGCAATCAACCTGATCAACGCGGTCAAAGCCGCAGCCGCGGGCGACATCGCGGAGTTGCTGGTCTGCATGTTCGGGCCGACTTCCGACGAGTATTGCCTGCTGCACCGCGGTACGCGCGTGCGGAAAATGCACTCAAGCTATCGCTCGACATTTAGGACGATCGGCGACATTCCGGTGGCCATGGTCGACCCCGACGGCATTCGCCATCTACGCGAAGATTACCAGCCGCGTCGCACCGACCGCGAGGTCACGATCAACACCGCCTTCGAGGAGAAGGTGACCATTCTGTACTATTACCCGAACATGCAACCGGACATCGTGGACGCGATCGTCGAGAAGGGCTATCGCGGGATCGTGATCGCGGGCACAGGCCTCGGGCACATCAACAAGCCGCTCTACGAAGCGATTCGACGGGCCACAAACGCGGGCGTACACATCTACATGACCGTGCAGACGCTGTGGGGCTACGTGCAGATGTACGTGTACGAGACCGGTCGCGAGATTATGGAGCTCGGCGTCGTCCCCGCAGCCAACATGCTGCCCGAGGTCGCCTACATGAAGCTGTGTTGGACGCTCGGCCAAACAGACGACCGCGACGAAGTGCGTCGCATCATGCTCACACCAATCAGCGACGAAACCACCGACCGCGAACCCTACAACGGCTACCTCGTCTTCCAAGGCGCGATCCCCGAAGTGCAAGAGTTCCTGCGCACGATCAAGCGGTAGCTGCCTGCGGACACGACGGCGGTTCAGTTGGCGTGTTTCCCGATGGTCTCGACGAGTTTTTCGGATCGCAGCCCGGCGCGGCGACCTAACTTGATCGCATCGTCCAAGGGCACGCCGCGGTGGCGGTGAAGGTACATTGCCCAAAGCGCGCCGACGCGGTTGGACGACTTGCAATGGATCAGCACCGGGCCGGGTGTCTTGCTGAGCACCTCTCTGAGAATCTCGGCGTCGGGTGGTCCGAACGATTTCGGCGTGATGGGAATGGCTACATACTCAATGCCAAGCCGCTCCACGATCGCGCGTTCGTCGAAGTCCATCACCGTCACTTCTCGGTCACTGAGTAGGTTGATTACGACTTTGATTCCCTTCTCTTGCGCGGCTTCGATTGCATCGGCCGTTGGTCGTCCGCCGAAATAGACTTCGCCGTCGCGGGATAGGTTCTTGACGCCGGTCCAATCCACGACCGGGTTCGCAGGTGCAAAGTCGGCTTGGTGCAGAGACCTCGTACAACCGGACATCGCGATTACAGCGATCGGAACGAGCCACGTCTTGACTAAGGAACTCATATCTTGCCTCCGCTTTCCATAAGACATGAAACTACACGTGGAACTTGCGGACCGAGTCGATGACATGCGCGATTTGCTCCGCGGAGAGCTCGGGATAACACGGAAGCGTGAGACATCGTGTGCAGAGCAGTTCGGTTACGGGCATTGGCATTGCGCGATGGGCGATGGCCCTGACAGCCGGCTGATAGTGGGCGGGGGTCATGTAGTGAACGCCCGTGCCGATGTTGCACTCCGCCAAGTGGTGTACTAACTCGTCGCGGCGATCCGATTGAATAACATAGCAATGGTAGTTGTGCTCGACGTTCTCGGCAGCGAACGGCGTGGTCACGTCGAGATTGGCGAAGGCATCGTTGTACTGCTGGGCGACTTTGCGACGCTTGGCGTTGTTCTCGTCGAGTGACGGAAGCTTGGCACGGAGGATGGCCGCCTGCAATTCGTCGGGACGCATGTTGTGGCCGATGAGCGTGTGTTCAAACTTGCTTGCGTGGCCATGGTGACGCAAGAGCGTCATTCGCTCAAACACGTCCTTGTCTGCCGCAGTCACAAAACCCGCTTCGCCGAAAGCGCCGAGGTTCTTGGTGAAGTAGAAACTAAACGCCGCCGCGTCGCCGAGCCCCCCCGCCGTTTTCCCCTTGTACTTCGCGCCGTGCGCCTGCGCGGCATCTTCGATAACCTTCAGGTTGCGATCGGCGGCGATGCGGAGGATGGCGTCCATGTCGGCCGGTTGGCCGTAAAGATGAACCGGCATGATGGCTGCCGTCTTGGCCGTGATCGCGGAGACGATACGCGCGGGGTCAAGGCAATAGGTCTTGGGATCGATGTCGATCATGACCGGAACACCGCCGGCATGAACGACGGACTCTATCGTAGCGAAAAACGTGTGGGACGGGACGATGACCTCGAATCCGGGCTCAAAGTCAAACGCTTTGATTGCAAGGGTGGCGGCGTCGGTCCCGTTGGAGCAGCCAAGGCCGAAGTTCGCGTCGCAGTAGCGGGTAAATTCCTCCTCGAAGGCCTGAATGTTCTCACCGAGAAACAGCCCCATCTTGTCGAAGATGGCTTCGAACGACTCGAAGATTTGCTTGCGGATCGGCTCGTAGGTTGCTTTCAGGTCGACAAGTGGGACTTTGATCATCGGTCGGTTCCTTCGCGTTGTTCGAACGCCCGCAAACTCGTGCGGGCAGCCCAACGGTAACGAGCGCCCTGCCGGGGTCAAGTCTGCGCCGCGCGTGGTCTACGACGGCCGACCCTTGTATGATGCCGCCGACATGAGCGAACGAGTGAATCGAAACGGTTGGAACCTCGCGATCGAGACTTCGGGGCGAATCGGCAGCGTCGCGATAGGTCGCGGGGACGGGATCGTGGCTGAGGCGACCTTCAGCGCCGACCAGCGTCACGCCGTGGAGCTGCTCCCGACGATCGATCGCCTCTGCCGTGAGCAGAATGTCACGCCCGACCAGGTCGACGAGTGCTACGTGTCCGGCGGGCCTGGGAGCTTCACCGGCGTGCGTATCGGCATCACCGCGGCGCGGGCGCTCTCCCTGGCTGGGGGGGTGCGTATTGTCCGGGTGCCCACCCTGGACGTGATTGCACAGAACGCGCTGGAATGCGACCCCCCGCCGCCGCATCTAGGCGTTGTCCTCGACGCGAAACGAAAGCGGGTATTTGCGGCGGCCTACACCCTAGGCCCCGATCTATACGAGCGTATCGGCGCGCCGGCGGAACGCGATCCGGCTGAGTTCTTCGCGGAACTGCCGAGGTCGGCTGCCCTAATGGGTGAGGGAGTTCAATACGCAGTCGATCCGGTGAAGCAATGCGGGCTGACGGCGTTGTCGGAAGACACGTATCGCGCTCGCGCCGCGATCGTTCATCGGTTGGGAAAGAGACGGGCGTCGCAAGGCGATTTCGATGATGCCCGCGCCCTTGTCCCCATCTACATCCGCCGCCCGGAGGCGGAAGAAGTATGGGAAAAACGCCATGGGCAGTAGACGCGGCGGACTAGTCCCGCGGCAGGTCGGTGATCCGCACGCCGCGGATGAACACTTTCTTGACCGGAACGCCGTCGGCATCCACGTCGGTCGCCATCAATGTCCCGAGGGTCTGCAGCGACGATTCGCCGACCAACTCGGCGAAAATCGTGTACTTTCCGTCCCACTGCGGAACGCGCGTGTTGGTGATGAAGAACTGGCAGCTTCCCGAGTTGGGGTCGTTGTCGACCAAGGCCATGCTCACCATGCCCTGCATCTGCGGGCGATTCGTGATCTCGGCGTTGAGTTTGACACCGTCGGTACGGATTCCCGTTCCGTCACCGATCGGGCAACCGCCCTGGATAAGCCAGCCGGTCTCGATGCGGTGGAACGCGAGGTTGTTGTAGAACCCCGTCCTGGCGAGTTCGATGAAATTCTCGACGTGATTGGGAGCGTCCTCGTAGAAGAACCGCAGCTTCATCACACCCTCGTCGGTGACGATCTCGGCCTGCTTCAGAGCACCCACCCGGACCAGCATCACATTCGACTCAACCCTGCCTCCGTAGGGCGACCATGTGAATCGATAGTCGCCCGGTGTGCGCAGCGCGGGATAGTATTTGCGAACGTCGACCGTCGTACCGACCGTCGCGTGCGGCGCCAGGACAACAATCGACGCCTTCGCGGGCGGTTGAAATCCACTCGCCACAGACCATTCCCGATCATTCTCGTTCCGGATCGTGACGGCGCTGAAACCCTCGCCGCTGAACACGTGGGCGAGGGGCAGACCCATCTCCGTACCGGAAACCTCCGGATCCGTCCCAGGGACGGAGAGAATCAGCGGCTCGTCCGAGGCGTTGCGGATCAGGAAGTCCACCCAGACCGGCTGCCCCACGTTCACGTGGCCAGTCTTGCAGGACAGGACCGCCTGCAACGGCTCTTCGGCGTTCGCTTCGCCTGCGGCAGTAATCAGGGCGACAAGGGCCGACAGATACAACGCACTCGTGATTTTCGCACTGGTGATTTTCATGATTACGCGACTCGGGCGACTCCCGGACGATTCCTCGACAAATTCGTGCTCTCAAGCGTCACATCGGTCGACCGCTGCCGATTGGCTGAGCATTCTCGCCGTAAATCTATTCTTGTCCAGTCTTTAGCGCTGACAGGGGGCCGCGCAAACCCGCTCCATAGCAATCCGGGCTGTGAAATGATACCCCCGTCATCAGATGAGGTTGCAGGATGTTCTTGAACCAAATGAAACCCGAACGCCCCCCTTCCACCGGCACGCGTGGGATGGCTGAAGGCGCGGGCCACATGATGCTGACCATCGTCGCATGGTCGGGATTGATGGGCACGCTCACCGGGGCGGCAGAGACCCCACCTCTCCCCCCACCGCCCGTACCTCTCTCGCGCGTGATCGCGCTCGCCCCGAACGCAGCCGAGATCATTTGCAGCCTCGGAGCATGCGACACGTTGGTCGGCGTGAGCCGGTTCTGCACACACCCGCCGGAATTGCGAGACGTTCCCAAAATCGGAGGCCTGCGCGATCCCGATCTCGAAACCGTACTGGCACTCAAACCCGACCTTGTGGTCCTCCGTGGCCAAAGCGGGCCGCTCCGGAAACTCTGCGTTCAACGCAACATCCCCGTCTATGACGATCAGGTCGAGTCCCTCGGGGATCTTTACCGCACCATTTCCGACTTGGGCCAGCTCTTGAATCGCCCGTCACGGGCGAAGGAAATGGTAGAGCAAATCAAGGCGGAGCTGGCGAAAATCACAGCCCGCGTCAAGAACCGGCCCAGACCTCGCGTACTCTTCACGCTGCGCAGTCCGAACGCACTGTCCAACGTCATCACCGCATCCAAAGGAACGTTTGTCTCCGAACTGATCGAGATCGCGGGCGGGAAGAACGTCTTCGCCGACGGCACCAGCCTGTACCCCAGCGTTAGCCTCGAAGAGATCGTCGCACGCGACCCGGAAGTCATCATCGAGGTCATGACCTCCGACACAATCGACGACAAAAAACGCGAAAAGCTCCTCCACCAGTGGGACGCCCTGGAGCCGATTTCCGCGGTACGCAACCACCGCGTACATTTTGTCACCGACGGCTACATCACTATCCCATCGGATCGCGTCATCCTGACCGCCCGAACCCTCGCCGCAATGATCCACCCGGAGCAGGCGCGTGACAAATGACGACGGGCTATTGCAGGTGTCCGGGGTCCACTTCGGCTATCCGGGAAGACCGGATTTTCTGGGCCCCGTACAGCTGACGCTCGCGGCGGGCTTGGTCGCGGTGGTCGGCCCCAACGGCGCGGGTAAGAGCACGCTGTTACGCTTGATGGCCGGCCTGCTCGTGCCCCGATCGGGGAGCATCGCTGTTCGCGGACAGCGCGTGCATCGAATGAACAGCCGCAACCGCGCCAAAAAAATCGCCTTCATGCCGCAGCACACCCAAGCTCCGCCCGATCTGGTCGCACGCGAAGTTGTGTTGCTCGGACGCTATCCCCACCGGAGTTACGCCCTGTTTGATACGAGCGAAGATCTCCGCATCGCCGAAAAGGCACTGCTGACCACCCGCGCGAGCCAGTTCGCCGATCGGACGCTTGACACGCTCTCCAGCGGTGAGCAGCAGCGCATCCATCTAGCAGCCGCAATAGCACAAAAGACCGAGTTGCTCATTCTCGATGAGCCGACATCAGCGCTCGACCCCTACCATCAACTCAGCATATTCGGTGTCCTGCGCGCGTTGTGTTCCCATCGGGGCGTGACCGTCGTGGTGGCCACGCACGATCTGAACCTGGCCGGGCAGTTCGCCGACGCCATCCTTCTGCTTCGCGACGGCAAGCCGCTGTCCTACGGAGCGCCGAAGGAAGTCCTTCAGCCGGAGACGCTCGAAGCCGCGTACGGTGTGCGTTTTCACGAATTCCCGTCAGAGGACGTGTCACGACCTTGGGTATTGCCCACCGGCCAAGTGGACGCGGTGGTCTCATGAGTGCCAAGTCGTCGACCTCATCCAGATTCGCGCTGCACATCGCGCTCGGGCTCGTTGTTGTCGCGACACTGATCGCCGTTAGCCCCGGCATCGGCTCGCAGAAAATCGGCGTGGTCGACGCTTGGCGACACCTCTTCGATACGGAATCCCGCATCCACATCATCGCGTTTCAACTCAGACTCCCGCGCGCCATCAAGGCGCTGGTGGCTGGGTTCACGCTGGCGCTGGCGGGCGCGGTCTACCAAACGCTCTTTCGCAATGTGCTTGCCACACCGTACACGCTGGGGATCGCCGGCGGCGGTTCCCTCGGCGCGTTGATCGCTATTAAGTTCGGGTTCGTCGCGACCGTCCTCGGTTATTCGGGGGACGTGTGGTGCAGTTTTCTCGGCGCGGGCATCGTGGTCTGTCTCGTGTTTCTGATGGCCAGAGGCAGGCGGCACATTTCCGGCAACACGCTCATACTCGGCGGCGTGACCATCGGCCTGTTCTGTTCAGCCATGATGATGTTCGTCACATACCTAGCCGACGTGCGCGAGACGTTTTTCATCGTCCGATGGATGATGGGCAGTTTGGAAGAGATCGGAAACGAGCGGGTGATGGGCATGCTCCCACCGCTGGCAGTTTCCTGGGTCGTGTTGCTGCTGCACGCCCGGGCGTTGAATCAGTACGAGATGGGCACGGAGATCGCGACGTCGCGTGGAATCAACGCGGGTTTGCTTCAGGTCATCTGCGTCGGATTCGCTTCGCTGGCCACCGCGTGCATCGTATCGATTTGTGGACCGATCGGCTTTGTCGGTCTGATCGTACCGCAGGCGGTGCGTTTGATGACAGGCAGGGACCATCGCATTCTTCTGCCCGCCGCCGCGATTTGGGGCGGTGCGTTCTTGATCCTCTCGGATTGGCTCTCGCGATTGCTGCCGGTCTGGTACGCGTCGCTCGTCTCGCGCGACATCGGCGCCTTCCCGCTGCCGATCGGCGTCATGACCGCCGTCATCGGCGCCCCCATCTTCATCGCCCTACTCTGGCGCGCTCATAGATAGGGGAAGCTACGAGAGAGGCCCATCGTCATTCGATGGTCTTGAAGCCGCGCAATTCGGGATTGAGCAAGCGAAAGCCAACGTCCGGCGGCCCGTTCCTTGGTCGCTCGGAAACGTCCCCCCGGTCATCGACGCCATTCAACCCGATCGAGTAGATAGCAACGCGATCCGAGTCCATCTTGTAGCGCAGCGGCTGACCATCGAAGGGATCGAGCGGGATGGCATCAATGTACTCCGGCACGAGTTCCGCAAGTTCCGCAGGCCAATGACTGCGATCCAACCGAAATCGTTCAGCCGCCAACGCCACCCGCGCGCAACGCACTCCCGCAATATGCATGGCCGAGAGCTCACATGCCCGGCTGTAGCTTCCCAACAAGACCTTTGACACGAAGTACTGCGCGGGCAGACACCTGACCGCAAGTTCGTGCTCCTTGGCGGCCTCGATCGCGCTTCGCGGGGAATCGGCCGCATTAATGAAATCAGTCTGGAGTTCGAGCGATTTGGCGGTGTTCAGTTCCAGTACACCGCTCAGGAGCCAACTAGATGTGGGTACGCCGGCCACGCGCGGGATGCCCACAGATTCCATCGCCTGAGTCATGTCGTGCCGATCGGCGTAGTCCGCGATGGCAAGGTGAAATAACCGCTCCCCCCGCATTCCGTTCAAAAAGAACTCGTGCTGTTGATTGCCCTCCAAGGACACCTGAAGAGATCGCACAGCTTCATCGCTGGTCTCACCAAACGACAATACGCGTTCCGCCGCGTCGATTGCGAGGGATTCCACGAATATGGAAACCAATGCGAAAATCAGTATCGGCGTGTCATGCAGTGACGCGCTGATATTGACCATCGTGACGCACCGCGCAAGCGCGGCGTCCGGATTGGATTCCGTAGCGTCACGGAGAGCGGCCAGCACTTCGAGCTTGGCGACGGGACGAAGCGGGCCGATGCTAGGGAGAAGAATCTCCAGCGGATTCGCCGCAAAGTTGATCGCATGCCGGCCGCGGGGCATGTTGTGAATCGCATCAAGACGGGCGAGTAGCGATTCATGCTCGTCAACAAACGCCTTCGCGCTCTCGTGTATCCGGATCGGCCAAGGCTCGGACCAGAGCGGGAGCTTCTCATCCCCCAACAGCGGTACTTCGCGCCACTTTTCACGATTTTCCCACGGCGACGCCCACGGACCTTTGATCTCGTCGAGAATCAGCGCCGAGTTGTCAGCATCGGCCAGCGCCGGCAGCCTAGACTGGAACTCATCAAACGTCAGCGACTCGCCCGCGTCGCGAAGGCGCTGCAATTGCGCTCGCAACGCATAACGGCCTATCATTTTGGAAATCGTGACGGGAATCAACACCGCCGCTACGAGCGCCAGCAACGCGAAGACAAGTCGCCGCAACCACTTCGGCTTGCCTCTGGTATTCAGTTGTTCCTCAGCGCTCATGCTCATTCCTCGTCGCGGTGGCACCATTTACGTACCCCAACCGGAGTCGACATGGTACAGCACAGCGGCAGGAAAACACACGATCAATTCGGTTGGCACGTCTGATCGCGCCTGACGCCAAACCGATCGCAGCGCTTGTTCCGGCGCGGGCAACCGCGCCGGCCGCGCCTCCTTGCGCTGTGCGGAGTGGGTGCAGTTCCTCCGCCGGCAGGGTGTGAACGGTCGTGCTCGCGCGTCTCTATGTGCATCGCGCCAACGCAAAACGAACTATGGGACGAGATCGTCGTCAGCATCGGGTCGTTCGATGGTCTTGAAGCCACGCAAGTCGGGATTGAGCAAGCGGAAACCGACGTCGAGCGGGCGTTTGCTGCCCTTGGGCGGCCGCGCGAGATCTCCCCCATCGTCGACGCCGTTTTGGCTGATCGAATAGACAACGATTCGGTCGGCGTCGATCCTGTAACGCATTGGCTGTCCGTCGAAGGGATCAACGGGGACGGCCTTGACGTAGTCGGGGACGAGATCGGTGAGTTGCACAGGCCAGCGACCGAGATCCAACCGAAAGCGCTCAGCCGCGATCCCCAGTCGCGCGCAGCGCATGCGCGCGGCACCAGCGGCGGACATTTCGCACGCAGCGGTGTAGCTCGGCAGGACCACTTTGCAGAGGTAGTACCACCCCGGAAGCGCGCCTACCTCACGTCCGTAGGTCTTGGCTGCAGCGATAGCAGCGCGGGGCGAATCAGACGCTTCGATAAAGTCCCCGAGCAGCTCGAGCGACTTGGCGGAATTCAACTCCAGCAGACCCCCGAGTGCCCAGTTCATTTTCCGCGGCCAGAACATCGGCGGGTCACCTTGGGGGTTGGGCGTGCTCGCGGTGTCTCGTTGACGAATATACTCGTGCAGCGCAACGTGATACAAGCGCTCGCCGCGCATCGCAGTAAGGAAGACGTCGTGGTACTCGTGTCCCTCCCAGGACTCTTGGAGCAAGCGTAGCGATTCGTTGCCGGACTCGCCAAATGACAGCACGCGTTCCGCCGTGTCGATGGCCGTCGATTCAACGGCCAGGGACACCAACGCAGAAATCAGCGTGGGGCTGTCACGCAAAGAAGCACCGATGTTGAATATTGTGACACAGCGCGCCAGCCCGGATTCGGTCTTGGACTCCGCCGCATCCCGGTGCGCGGCCAACGACTCGACTTTGGCGGCGGCGCGAACGTCCGTCAGCTCGGGAAGGCTGAACCACGGGTTATACGGGAGTTTGAATTCGAATCGGCCGCGTGGCATGTCGTGAACAGCGTCCAGACGCAGTAGCATCGAGTCATGCTCGTCGAGGAATGCTGCGACACGCTCTACCATCTCTTCCGTCCACGGCTCCCCCCAGGCCGGGAGCTTGGCTTTCCCCACAAGCGGAACCTCGCGCCACTGGGCGTCGTTCTCCCGCAATGACGCCAATGAACCTCTGATCTCGTCAAGAACCAGCGCCGAATTGTCGGCGTCGGCGAGCGCGGGAAGTCGGGTGCGCAGTTCATCGAAGGTCAGCGCCTCGCCCGCGTCGTGGAGGCGCTGCAGTTGCGTGCGCAGCGCAGACCGGCCTATCATCTTGGAAATCGTGACGG
>JAJDDU010000274.1 GCA_029260155.1 Phycisphaerae bacterium
GTCTGGGGAGTCGATGAACAACGCCCGGCCGTAAGGCGGACGCTGTTCGCTCTTATATTCTGTCAGTACAGCCCGCAGCGGTCGTCAGTCGGCCGTTGCGGGCTTTTCTTTTCGCCGCTCGGTTTGCGATGGGAATCCAGCAAGCCCGGTGGACCTCAAGTCGGACAGGCTGCTACTCGCCCAAGAGCGATGCGATTTGGCTTTCCAGTCGGGTGATGCGCGTTTCGAGACCCCCGACGCGTTCCGCCAGAGCAGGGTCGGGCGACGTCGGCGTCACAGGAGATGCGTCGACGCTGGAATCCGCTTCGGGTTGTTCGTCTTCGGTGTAAAAGTTGTGGCGATAGCGGACTGCGGATTGGCCCGGTGCGCGGGGCAGAAGGACGACTTCGGGGGGCTCGGCGGCGGCGAAGGTGTCGAGAATGTTCTGGATAGTCTGCAGGTCCGGCGTTTGGGACATGCGGTTGGAGCGTGTACGCAGTTCGCCCACCGTCTGCGGTCCTCGGAGCATGAGTTCGGTCAGGACAGCCTGTTCGCGCGGCGACCAGGGAAGCTGTGACGTCACGTCATGTTCGTAGCGATTCGCCCGTGCCCCGCGGTCCGTGGCGGCGAGTTTGATCAGTTTCTTGTGCATCAGTTCCTGGGCGGCGTTGATGACATCGCCCTCGCTGAGACTCATCACCGGGTTGCGATTGCTCTTCTGATTGCACCCCGAGATGAGCGCGTTGACCGTCAGGGGGTATTGGTCGGGCGTTGTGAAGCACTTCTCGATCAGGACGCCGAGGACGCGGCGCTGCCGTGGGGTCAGGATGAGTGACATTGGTTCGCTCCGTCGATTGGCCTTGGTGATCGGGGCCTCACGGGGGCGGCCCATCGCAGATCGAAAGCGGAGTCTATCGAAAAGCTGCGATCGGTCCAGGTTTTTGTCCACCCGGGGCTGTGGCGCGATGTTGATGGAACGTGTGGCTGCGTCTAAAGTACGGGGCGACGGGATCCAGAGTGTGGGCCCGCATGGAGCAATAAATGGCGCGACGATACATCACGGAAATGGGGCCCGGTGAGCACTTCGACGGTGTGACTTTTTTGGTTGCGTCGAAGGACTTGCGGACGACGACGCAGGGCTCGCTGTACATCCACTGCATTTTGGCCGACCGAACGGGTCAGTTGACCGCGCGGGTCTGGTCCGCGACTGAGGCTATGTACAAGCTGTTGCCGGAAGGCGGGTTCATCAACCTCAAGGGCCGCAGCGAGAACTACAAGGGATCGCTTCAGTTTGTCATCGACGCGATTCGTCCGGTGGACGCAAAGGACATTGACCTGGGCGACTTTCTTCCGCGGACGGAGAACAACATCGACGAAATGTGGTCGCGTACGCAGGCGATCCTGGCCGAGATCGAGGACCCATCGGTCAAGGCATTGATCGGCGAGTTTCTCAAGGACGCGGATCGGGTGGAGAAATACAAGATCGCTCCGGCTGCGGTCACTCTGCATCATGCTTACATCGGCGGGTTGCTGGAGCACACGCTGAACCTGTTGGAGCTCGCGAAGCTGACGATGCCGCGCTATCCGGAAATCCGCATGGACCTCGTGTTGGCGGGTCTGTTCTTGCACGATCTCGGCAAGACGGCTGAACTGGCGTTCCAGACGAACTTCCACTACACGGATCAGGGGCAGTTGCTCGGGCACATTTCGATCTGCGTGACGTGGATCGAACAGATGGCCGAGCGCGTTGCGGTCGCTACCGGAAAGCCGTTTCCGGAGAAGACCAAATGGGTGTTGCAGCACATCGTGTTGAGTCATCACGCCCGGCCGGAATTCGGAAGCCCGAAGTACCCGGCTGTCCCGGAGGCGATTGCGATCCACTATCTGGACAATCTCGACGCGAAGCTGAACATGACACTCGGCGCCATCGCGAAAGACACAGATGACAGGCCCTGGACGCAATTCCAGCGCGCCCTTGATACCAAATTGTACAAACCGAATCCGCTCTCGGCGGAGGGTTGAGGCTACCACCAATGCGGTATACGCAGATCACGGGTGCTCAAGAGGCTTCGATGCTGCGGCGCATCGGCGCCGCTTCGATCGATGAACTCTTCGCCGATATTCCAGCTGCGCTGCGCGTTGATGGTTCATTGGACCTTCCGACGGGTACCAGCGAGCCGGAGTTGCTGGCCGACTTGAGCGAATTGGCTTGCCGAAATGTGCCATGCAATGACACTGGCGTGGTCAGTTTTCTGGGCGCCGGGGTTTACGATCATTTTTCGCCCACCGTTGTCGAGCACTTGGCGACCCAGAGCGAGTTCGTCACCGCCTACACGCCCTACCAGGCGGAGGCGTCGCAGGGATCTTTGCAGGCCTTCTACGAATTCCAGACGATGATCTGCCAGCTCACCGGCATGGACGTGGCCAACGCATCGTTGTACGAGCAGGCCACCGCGGTTGCAGAAGCCGTGCTGATGGCGGTCTCGGTAACCAAACGCAAGCGCGTGCTGGTTTCGTCGGCCATTCATCCCGACGCGATCAATGTCCTAAGGACGCTCGTCTACGAGCAGCCCATCGAGCCGAAGCGAATTGGCCACGCCGGCGGGATGATCGATGTGGATGAGCTGAAGGCTGAATTGAATGACGCCACGGCCGCGGTAGTGATCCAGTCGCCGAATTTCTTCGGGCTAATTGAGAACGTCACGGAAGTGGTTCGTCTAGCCCATGAGGTCGGGGCGCTGGTCATTCAGAGCGTTAATCCAGTGAGCTGCGGGCTGTTGAGACGCCCCGGCGAAATGGACGTGGATATTGCGGTCGGGGACGCCCAGCCGTTGGGAATCCCCATGCAGTACGGCGGGCCTCATTGCGGGTTCTTCGCGTGTCGCGAGAAATACTTGCGGAAGATGCCTGGGCGCATTGTCGGGCTGGCTCGCGATTCTGACGGGCGACGCGGCTTTTGTCTCGCGCTGCAGGCGCGCGAGCAGCACATAAAACGCGAACGGGCCACGAGCAACGTGTGCACGAATCAGGGGCTTCTCGCATTGCGCGCAGCCGTTCATATGGCCGCCCTGGGTAAGAATGGGCTGCGGCGCGTCTCCGAGCAATGCCTGGACAAGGCACACTACGCCGCGACGGAAATCGCCAAGCTCGACGGGTATGCGGTGCGCTTTGATGGGCCGTTCTTCTGCGAGTTCGTGGTTAGGAGCAAGCGCCCTGTGGATCAAGTCTTGGCGCACTGTCGATCGCAGAACATCCTCGCGGGCGTCGCGTTGGGAACGTGGTTCGATGACTTGTCTGACTGCTTCATGGTTGCGGTGACCGAAAAACGCACGCGGGGGCAGATCGATGCACTGGTCCAGGCCTTGCGGATGGAGGATTAAATGAAACTGGCCATGGCCGAACCCGCAATCCACAATCCGCAATCCGAAATCGACCACCCATTGCTGTTCGAGTTGGGTTCGAAGGGAGCGTGCGCAGCTGCGATTTCAGATTGCGATGTCCCCGCAGTGGATCGCGCGGCGGTGATCGGCGATGAACTGCTGGCCGACGGTGCGCCGGATCTTCCGGAAATCGGCGAGATGGACCTCGTACGACATTACAAGCGGTTGGCCCATCGTCTGTTCAGCGTCGATGAGAACTTCTATCCGCTGGGCAGTTGCACCATGAA
>JAJDDU010000275.1 GCA_029260155.1 Phycisphaerae bacterium
TAAGTTCACAACGCGGGTGGAAGCGGCAGCCGTCGGGAAAATCAATCGGGTCCGGAACGCTCCCAGGAATCACTTCCAGACGCCGTCGCCTGGGACCCATCCGAGGCAGACTGCGCAGCAGGCCTTGCGTGTAGGGATGAAGCGGGTGGGCGAACAGCTCCTCAACCGGCGCCGTTTCGACCACTGCGCCTGCGTACATGACGCACACCCGGTCGGCGATCTGCGCGACGACGCCGAGGTCGTGCGTGATGAACACGATGCCCATCCCGGTGGCGGCTTGCATGTCGCGCAGAACGTCGAGGATCTGCGCCTGCACCGTAACATCCAACGCCGTCGTCGGCTCGTCTGCGATTAGCAAGGACGGATTGCAAGACAGCGCCATGGCGATCATCACCCGCTGCTGCATGCCACCCGACAACTGATGCGGATAGTCCCCCGCCCGCTCCGCCGGCGCGGGAATGCCGACCTTGTCCAGCATCGCAACCGCAACCGCGCGCGCTTCAGCCCGCTTGGCGTTTTGGTGAACCTCCACTGCCTCTGCGATTTGGGCGCCGATCGTCAACACCGGGTTTAGCGCGCTCATCGGCTCTTGGAAAATCATCGCGATGCGATTACCGCGAATCCGTCGCATCTGATCATCCGACAGCGTCAGCAGATCGTCCGTCCGCCCGCCATGCCCGTCCGCGAACAACACCTCACCGCCGACAATCTTCCCAGGCGGATCAGCAATCAGACGCATGATCGAAAGGGCTGTCGCGCTCTTGCCGCACCCGCTCTCGCCGACCAGCGCCAACGTCTCGCCACGACACACCGACCACCCCGCACCGTCCACGGCTGCGACCGTCCCGGAGTCGGTCGCGAACTGCGTGCAGAGACTACGAACTTCAAGCAGAGTGTCAGCCAATGAAGAACTCACCGCCTTCGACCAAACATGCGGGGATCGACCGCGTCGCGCAACGCGTCGCCGACGAGGTTATACACCAGCACAGCCAGAAAGATAGCAACACACGGCGGGTAGACCATGTGCGGCGCGACCCGCAGATTCGTGTACGCAGAGCGCAGCACGTTACCCCAAGACGGGTCCGGCGGCTGAACACCGAACCCCAGCCAACTCAATCCCGCTTCGAGCAGAATCGCATGCGCGATCCCAAATGTCACGGTAACCAGCACCGGTGCCAACGCGTTCGGCAGGAGATGCCGTACCATGATCCGCACCGACCCCGCGCCCAGCGCCCGAGCAGCCACCGCGAAGTCCAACCGCTTGAGTCGCATGAACTCGCCGCGCGTGAACCGCGCGATCCCCGTCCACCGCGTCAAGCCGATGACCACCATGACATTCACGATGCTCGGTTCCAACCAGACCATCACCGCGAGGATGAGGAAGAAGCTCGGAAAACAGACCACGACCTCAATCAACCGCGAGAGGACCGCGTCCGTCCAGCCGCCGAGGTAACCCGCCACCGCGCCAACCGTCATGCCGATTAACGCTGCGATGCCCATCGAGATGAACCCCACCTTGACCGACACCACAGCGCCATGAACCATCCGCGCGGTCAGGTCGCGCCCGCTGCCATCCGTACCGAGCCAGTGTTGTCTCGACGGTGGTTCGAGCGCGTCCTCAGTGATTTCCAAAGGCCCGTACGGAACCAACGGCCAGACCGCGAATGCGTCGTCGCTCAACTCAGCCTTGGCATCGAAACCAGCCTTGCCAAACGGGGATCCACCCGGAATAACCCACCCAGCGAACGGTATCTCGCGCACGGTTTTGACAATCGCCGGGAAATACAGCTTGCCCTCGTAGCGGCATACGATCGGCTGATCTGCGGCAATGAGTGGGGCGAAAAACGCGACGCCCAACAGCAGAACGATGGCAGCGAGGCCGATCACACCTCGGCGATTGGCGCGAAACCGTCGCCAGACGAGTTGGCGGTAACTTCCGGTCGCAGGTTGTTGGAGGTCAGTCCACATGATTCAACCCACCGCCGTAACGAATGCGTGGATCGATCCACGCGTAGGACACGTCCGCGAGCAGCGTGCCGACCTGCACCAGGACAGCCGTGATCACGGAAAGGGCCATCACCGTCGGGTAGTCCCGCTGCAAGATGCTGTCGAACATTAGTCGCCCGATCCCAGGCCAGGCGAACATGACTTCCAAAATAGCCGACCCCGAGATGACCGTCGGAAACAGCATTCCCAGGTAGGTCACCAGCGGGATCAGGGTGTTGCGCATCGCATGTCGCCGGACCACGTGCCGTTCGGCGAGTCCCTTTGCCCGGGCGGTGCGCACGTAATCCTGCCGCAAGACCTCAAGTAGGTTGCCGCGAACAAACCGCGACTGAAACGCCAGAGCAGGATAGGTGAAACAGATTGTAATCAGCAGCAAGTGCTTGCAAAGATCCAGCACCTTGCCCCAAAGCGACAGCCCGTCGAAGCCGTCCGAATAAGCGCCGCGAATCGGAATCCAGTCGATGGGAAGCGTCACCACGAGCACGATCAGAACCATCGCAGTGACATAGCTTGGCACTGAATAGAGCGCATACAGCGTCGTGCCGGAAATGGAGTCGAACCAGCCATTCGGGCGGACGGCCGAGCGCACGCCGATCGGCACCGCCAGGAGAAAACCAAAAAACATCGACAGGGCAGCCACCCCAACCGTCCAAGGCAGGCGCTCGCGAATCTTGTCCCACACAGGCCGGTGATCCGAAATGGACCGCCCGAAATCGAGCGTCACGATCCGCTTCAGCCACGACGCATATTGCACATGCAGCGGCTGATCCAGCCCGAAGTGCTTCTGCAACAGTTCGTAAGTGTGTTCCGACGTTTCAGCCGGCATCGACTCGTCGATCATCCCGCGCAAGGGATCGCCTGGGGCCAAGTGGATCATCAGAAACGTGACCACCGTAATGCCCAAGAACGTTGGAACCGCCAGCAGCATTCGGTTGATGATGTATTGAAGCATGCGTAACTACGCCGGCGTACGTCGCAGGAAAACCATCACGGTGCGGTTGGCGCGTGCAACGCCAACCCCTTAGGCACCCACCATTCGCGCGTGCCGGGATGAAACAAGTGCGGCCCACGCGGCGTCAGGCGAATACCGCGCAGCCGCTTGTTGAAACCCCAGAGGTTGGCAGCGTCGACCAAAAAGATGTACGGCGCATCCTCGTAGACCACCTTAGAAAGCTCTGCGTAGCACCGCATACGCTCGGCGTGATCAAACTCGTGGCGTCCCTTCTCGAACAGCGCGTCGACGCGCGGACTAGCGTACCCACCATAGTTTCTGCCGTTCGCGTACGACGAGCTATGCCACAGGTTCCACCCTTGGTCCGGCTCAACGCCGAGCGTGAATGCCAATAACGTCGCCTCGAAATCATGTGCCCGCGCCTGGCCCAGGAGCGTGGCCCATTCCACGACCTGCGTCTTCATCTCGACGCCGATGCGTTCGAGATCCGAAGCGAGTATGGCGATGATTTTCGGAGAAGTCTGACCTTGCTGGGGAATCTTGATCGTAAACGCGAAACGCTGTCGCACCTGCGTGCCTTCCCGATCCACCATCCTATACCGCCAACCATCCGCAGCGTCCCGCAGCCAACCGGCTTTGTCGAGCAGACTTGCGGCCATGTCGAGGTCATAGCGAAACGGCTCTGGCGCAAAGCCGTGTCGCGCGCGCAATTCCCGAAAAGGTCCGAGTGATTGCTCGAACAACCCGTGAAACACCTGCTTGATCATCAGCGGATAGTTCATCGCGTAGCACATCGCGCGGCGGACTTGCCTGTCCTCAAAGAACGGATTCGACCCGTCTTGATTGAATACGATGTAGTAGAACATCCAGCGCGGCGCGAACGCCTTGACGCCCGCGTTGCGGAAACTCTCCCTGGCCGATTCAAGCACAAACTGCTGAGGCGTCAACTCGATCTCGTCGATCTCCTGCCGCTCGAACGCCACCATGCGACCCTGCACGTCAGGGATAATCCGATAGATGATGCGCTCGAAGTGGCCTTTGGGACCCGGATAGTCGTCCCAACGTTGCAGGACGATTTTGTCGTCGGTGATCCACTCCACGAATCGGTAAGGCCCGTTGCCAACGGGGCTGCGATTCATACGCATGTTGTATTCACTCTTCACCATCGTCGGGTCGTCGGCCTCGCCCTTTTCGTAGATGTGCTTCGGAATCAAATCGAAAGCGATGTTCCACTTGTTGGTGGGCAATGCAGCCTTGTGCGTGTAGCGAACCGTCCATTCGTCGAGCGCAACGCACGCGCTGATCTGGTCCGGCCCCGTACGCGCCGCCTTGGTCGGCACGCGATCGTCGACAATCTTGCGCCATGTGTATGCGATGTCGTGGGCGGTGAATGGCACACCGTCGTGCCAACGCAACCCCTTCTTCAACCTGAGCGTCGTCGTCAGATGATCGGCGGAATCCACGCACGATTCGACCAGAAGATCGTTGGTCTGCCATTCGAGGTTCTCGTCGTAAACGAAAGGTCCGTCGAACAGAAGATCGTGAACGCGCTTGTCGATGGCGGAGGAGTTCAGAATCGGATTCAGAGTGTTGGGATTTCCTCGGAAGCAGCCGATCAGCCAATCGTCAGTCGCGATTAAGGCGCGATCGGTCGGTGCAGCCTCACCGAGCGATTTCGGGGTGACACTCGCCTCTACCGGCGCAGGTGCCCGACGACAGCCCGGCGTCACGACGACGACCAGGAGCAATGAAAATCGCAGCCACCGTGAACCGAGCATGGCCAACCTCCGTTTCAGCCCGTCAGAAAATCGCGACCGCGTCCGTCCGTGGGTCGAGTGCGTCGCGCAGCCCGTCACCAATGAAGTTCAAGGCCAACAGCGTCAATACGAGTATGCCACAGGGAAACGCGATTAGCCACCAGAATCCTACAAATGAGTTGACCGCCTGCACGCCATCCGTCGCCAACAGCCCCAGCGAAGGCGTCGGCGGCACCACGCCGATTCCCAAAAAACTCAGAAAAGACTCCTGTAAGATTGCCTGCGGGATCACGAGCGTCGCGTACACTGCGATGGGGCCGACCAGATTCGGCAGCAAGTGTCGCCACATGACACGCATCCGCCCGACGCCTGACGCGTACGCAGCTTCGACAAACGGCCGGCTACGCAACGACAACACCTGCCCACGTATCACCCGGGCCATCGTCAACCAACTCACCGCGCCGATCGCGACAAACACGATGATGACGTTGGCCAAGTGCCCCTGACCATGAAGGACCGTTCTCAGCGGCGGTTCGAGCACGACCTTCAACAAAATCACAAACAGCACGTACGGCAGCCCGTAGAGAATATCGACGATACGCATCATCGCAGCGTCAACCCGACCCCCCGCCATGGCGGCCGTCGCACCCCAACTGACGCCGATGACGACCGCCATCACCGCGGCCCCCAAGCCCACGCCAAGACTCACCAGCCACCCCAGGCACAGGCGAAACAGCAGACTGCGACCCAGGTCATCGTAGCCCGCCAAGCCCGCGACTCGATGCATACCTGCCCCCAGCAGACTATCCGGCAGGGCACGCTCATACGCGTCATACGGTGTCACCACCCGCAGCGTCGGCGCAGCCCGCACCGCGCCCTGAAGATCCTGCACGTTGCTCCAGCGCGACGAAAACGGAAACGCCAAGGCCGACATCAACAACAGCCCGACCATGACGACCAGTCCCAAGCACGCAGCACGATTTCGCCGAAAACGTCGCCAAGCTAGACTGTTGCGCGTATCGATCATCGAGCCGATCCCTGTATGCGCGGGTCAACGAACGAGTACAGCGTGTCGACCGCGATATTGAAGACGATCACGATCGCGGCGTAGACCAGGACCGTGCTCATGATCAGCCCGCGGTCCAGGTTCAACGCGGAATCGACAAAGTGTTGTCCGATCCCCGGAACACTGAAGACTTTCTCGACCACGAACGAGCCCGTCATGGCCTGCGCGGCGGCAGGGCCCAGGTAACTGAGCACCGGCAGAAACGCGACTTTGAACACGTGCTTGAAGATCACGACGCGTTTCGGCAGACCCTTCGCGACGGCAGTTCTGACGAAGTCGCTGCCCAGCGCATCGAGCATCCCCACGCGCGTCAGTCGCGCGATGTATGCCATAAACGGGAGCGAGAGTGCAAGCGCCGGGAGCGGTAAGTGCATCACCGTGCCCCATCCGCCGATCGGAACCGTCTTCAGGTGCACCGCGAACACCGTCAGTAGCATCGTGCCGGTCACAAACGTCGGCAGCGAGATGCCGATCAAGACGAAACCCAGCGCCGACAAGTCGAACCACCCATCACGCCACACCGCGCTGTACACGCCGACGGGAACACCCACCAGCACCGCGATCAGCATGGCCAGCAGACCGAGCGTCAGCGACACCGGCAAAGACTGAGCGATGATCTGGGAGCAAGTCCAGTCCTTATATTGAAACGATGGACCGAAATCCAAATGCGTTGCCCCCGCCAAGAACTGAACGAAGTACGCGCCGTTGTCGTCCATGTCGTAGCGCGCTTCCAGCGCCCGAACCACTTCTGGCGGCATGTTGCGATCGGCCGATGCGAACGGGTTGCCCGGAATCACGATCACCATCAGGAACGTAAAAGCGTAGACGCAGAATAGGGTCGCGAAGCCAACCAGCAGTCGTCGAACAATCGTGCGTATCATGGCTTCGTCGTCACGTATCGAAACGGAAAAACAAGTCGCGCGTTGGGATACAAACCCGACACGCGCGGGTTGATGGCCAGCATCTGCGTCGCTTGGTACAGGGGCAACGCGGGCAGCGTCTCGCGAATAATCCGCGATTCAGCCGCAGCCAGAAGCGAAAGCCGCGTTGCGATGTTCGTCTCTTGCGCAGCCTCTCGCAACAGGTCATCGTACTTCGCGTCCGAGTGACCGGAATCATTGTTGCCGTTGCCCGTCGCGAATAGATCGAGGAACGTCGTCGGATCGCCGTAATCGCCGTACCAGCCCGCGCGGGCGATCATGAACCGCCGTTGCTTGCGATCTTCGCTAAAAGTCTTGGCCTCTTTGCCGCGCAGCACGACGGCCACGCCGAGCTCGCGTTTCCACATCTCCGCCATCGCGGTGCAGACACGCTCGTGAATGAAACCCGTGTTGTACAGGAGATCGATCTCACCCAGCCCCTCGCCGCCGGGGTAGCCCGCGTCCGCAAGCAATCGGCGCGCCTCATCAGGATCATATTCCAGCCCGCGCGGCGAATCGTAACCCGCAATGCAGCCCAACGGCACGACGTTACCGCTCGGCCGCTCGCCGCGACCCACCACGCGCTCCGCGATCAAACGCCGATCCAGGGCGAGCACGAACGCTTTCCGCACCCGCGCGTCCACGAACGGATTACGCCGCCCTTCCACCGTCGCGTCCGCGCAGTTGAACAGATAGAAATACGTCGCAAAGACAGCCGGGTTGTAGAAATCCGGCCGCGCCCCGGACATCGCCAGCCCCGCCAACTCGTGCCCGTACGACACGTCCATCTCCGGAAGAAAGTCAACATCCCCCGCTTCGTACGCTAGAATAGCTGCGTTCAAATCACCATAGACGGCCATGTCGATCGTCCGACACGAAAGCGAGTCGGACCTGCGAAAGTACGGATTCACCCGCATCCGAAGCCGGCGTTGAAAAGCCCACGCATCGAGCAAGTAAGGCCCGTTGGTAATCAGACCGGGATATCCACTCTCGTCGTAATCGGGCTTCGTCCATTGCGGGTCGTACACCACCAATCCCTCAGCAGTGATGCCGCTACCCTCGCAGTCGATACGCAAGTCCTCGATGCTCTCGTGAATCGGCAGCAGTGCGACAAACGCGCACAGGTCAAGGAAGTAAGAACACGGCGCGACAAGCCTCACCTCAAACGTCCGCGACGCCACCGCGCGAAATCCCACGCCCGCGAAACGCTCGTCAAGCAACGCCGCGTGCCGAGAAAATCGCGCCCGCCACGCATCCGACCCAGTCTGCGATGACGAAAGATCAGCCACCGCAGCAGTGCGCCATTCATAGTACGCCCGCGCCCCAACTACATGGTCCGTTAGAAAGAAAGCGTAGTCCCCGGCTGACCCCGGTTCGATCGCCCGCCGCCAGCCGCGCACGAAATCACCGGCTGTCACCGCATCGCCGTTCGACCACCGTGCATCGAGCCTGATCGAAAACGTATAGGTCAAACCGTCCGCCGAAATCTCGGGAAGCTCTGCCGCTCCCGCGATCGGCGCCCCGGTTCGCGGATCGAGAATCGTCAACCCTTCCCAGATGTTCGACGCGACGCGTATGTCCTGCTTCCATGTGATCGACGCGGGGTCCAGCGTCCCGATCCCGGCTGAGTTGACGTAAGTGAAATCCGCACGGCCGTCGCCATCGCCAATTGAATACGCCGCCGCGATCAACGCGAGCGTCATGCAGGACAGGACCATCAAAGTACGAAACAGGCTCACGGCGTCTCCAGAGCGCCCAATCTAAGCACCCGCCACCCGGTTGCAAGCGCCAAACGTGTCGACTACGCTGTTCTTCAAAGACAAAGGAGCGACCGATGATCCGACTGTATGCTGCGATTTGCTACTGTCTGTGCTGCGCGCTGACCCCAGCCCGCGCAGCAGGACCGGTCATCCCGGATGACGTCAAGCAGAACATCCGCGAGCGCGTCGAAGCCAATCTGAGCCCAGGTATCGTCGTGGGTGTGATCGACACAAACGGAGCAGCGTATTTTAGCGCTGGCACCAGTTTTATCGAGGGTGGAAGCAAGGTCGACGAAAACACCCTTTTCGAAATCGGCTCGATCACCAAAGTGTTCACTGCCATTCTTCTCGCCGATGCCATTGAGCGAGGCCAACTCGACATCAAGGACCCCATCGACAAGCTCCTGCCCGGGGGGCAAACCGTTCCATCGCGCGGCGGCAGGCATATCACGCTCGAAAACCTGGTTACCCATCGCTCCGCCCTTCCCAGACTGCCCACAAACATGTCACCGGCCGATGTCAACAATCCCTACGCGGATTACAGCAAGGACGACCTGTACAAGTTCCTCGCAACGCACAAGCCAACGTGGGAGATTGGATCCAAATACGAATACTCCAACCTGGGCTTCGGACTATTGGGCCATATTCTCAGTCGGAAAGCCGACAAACCGTTCGAAGATCTCGTGATCGAGCGAATATGCAAACCTCTGAGCATGACCGATACCGTCATCAAGCGCTCCGCCAAACAGCGCCGCCGCGCGGCCAAAGGTCACGCTGACGGCCGCGAAGTGCGCGACTGGGATTTCGACTGCCTCGCCGGCTGCGGCGCGCTGCGATCCACCGTGCGGGATCTACTCCGTTTCGTCGGCGCGAACATCGGCCTGAAGTCCTCCCCGATTTCAGCCGCCTTGCGACGGTGCCATCGAGGCGAGTTCGACACCGGGGCACGCGGCCTACACATGGCCATGGGTTGGCACGTGTGGACGCGGAACGACAAGCGTATCATCTGGCACAACGGCGGCACCGGGGGGTTTCACAGCTTCTGCGGGTTCAATCCCAAGGATAAGATCGGCGTCGTGGTGCTCGCCAACTCCAGCGAAAGCATTGACGACATTGCGATGCACATCCTCGACCCCGAACGCAAACTCAAGAAGATCAAAACGACCGCGACCGTCGCAGCCGCGACGCTTGAGGAATACGTCGGCTACTACTCACTCAACCCCAGCGTGACGATTCACATCACCCGCGAGGGCGACAGCCTTTTCGCCCAACTGACCGGCCAGCCGAGGGCGCCGGTCTTTGCGGCATCGGACACGAAGTTCTTCTATCGCGTCGTCGAGGCTGAGCTCACCTTCTCCAGGAACGCGGATGGCGCGGTGACCGCGGTCACGCTCCATCAGGGCGGCGCCGATCAGAAAGCCCGAAAGCTCGGCGCCGAGTACAAACCGCCGCCCCCGCGCACAGAAGTTTCCGTCAGCGTCAAGACGCTCAACCAATACGTGGGAACCTACCAGCTCGTGCCCAATGCGGTGTTCGACGTGAGCGTGCAGGGAAACAAGCTCATGGTCGGGATCACCGGCCAACCCACCGTGCAGGTCTTCCCGGAATCCGAAAGCACGTTCTTCTACAAGGTGGTCGACGCACAGATTACGTTCGTGAAAGACGACTCAGGCAAGGTGACCGCCCTGGTCCTGCACCAGGGTGGCATGGATCAGACCGCGCGGAAGACCAAGTAATCTCCCCGGCGCTAAAGCCCGAATTTGATGGCCGCACCACAGACGGTCAGCGTGAAGCCCGCCGTCGCATGGGCGTAGCGCGCCAACCAAGGCGCCGACAATCGCGCCAACCCGAGATGGGCGATCACGACGATGGTCGTCATCGTCGCCAGCGTCACCACCGCGAACACCGCCGTCACCAGCAGGATCCCCGGCACGCTCAACTTAGCCGCCGGATACATGAGCAGCGGAATTAGCGGCTCGCATGGCCCGAACACAAAAATGGTGAAGAGCACCCATGGCGTCATGCGCCGCGCGGTGTTCTCGTCGACGTGTACATGCGCGTGGTCCGTCGCATGCACGTGCTCGTGCTCGTGCAGTGTTCCGTCGCCGTGGGCATGCCAATGCGTGTGCGGTCGATTCCGAATCGCCTGCCGAATGCCCCACGCCATGTAAGCAAGCCCAAACCCCAACAGCAGCCACCCCGCGATGCCCCCGCGCCAGCTTTCAAGCCCCTCCATGCCACCAACCGCCAAACCGGCCGCGATCCCCACCGCGCCGAGCAAGATCGAACTGGCGACGTGACCCAGCCCGCACACCAACGTAACGATAATCGTCTTAACCAGAGACCAACGACCGACGCGCGACATGGCGATGAAGGGTACGTAGTGGTCCGGACCCATCAAGGTGTGCATGAGCCCGAGGGTAGCGGCGGTCGCGACCAGAAACGTCAAAGTCTGCTGCTGCACGTTCGACTACTCCGTTCGCCCACCAACCCACCAACAGTAGAGCACATCATGCCCCCCCGTGTCAATGAAAACGCACGTTACGGGCTCGGCCACCATCCATCGCCCTCGATACACCTTACATCGTCGCCACCGTCACACTTCGCCAGCAGTGTGCCGACTGACTCGTTCAATACCGGATGCAGCAGCGTGGAGTCGATATCAGCCAGCGGGCGCAGGACGAACGCCCGCACGTGCATACGCGGATGCGGGATGATCGGACTTGACGATTGGAGGCCGCCGAACAGCAGGATGTCTATGTCAATCGTGCGGGGAGCGTTGGGCGTCGTACGCCTGCGACCGAGTTCAGTCTCGATGGACTGGGTAAACCGCAAGAGCGTTTCCGGCGACAAAGTCGTCTCGATGGCTGCGACTGCGTTGAGATAGTCCCGCTGATCCGCGGGGCCGCCGACGGCGACGGTTTCGTAGAGACTTGAGACCGCCGTGACCGTAATCTCCGGATGACTGTGAATCGCGCTCAACGCTGCCGTCATCTGCGCACGACGCCGACCGAGATTGGCACCGAGGGATAGGTAACCGGCGACTACCACTTGATGCTCTTGATGCGCTCCATGGCCTCGCGCATGCGGTCGACGTCGACCGTCAGGGCAATGCGGAAGTAGCCCTCGCCCGATGCGCCGAACCCGGTGCCGGGGATGATCACCACGGCTGCGTCGTCGAGAACTTTGGCCACCATTTCCATCGAGGTGTACCCGTCCGGACAACGCGCCCACACATAGAAACTCGCCTGCGGCGTGTCGAACTGAACGCCCATCTCCGAAAGCGCTGCGACCACGACGTCCCGCCGCTGCCGATAGACATCCGTCATGGCCCGCACGTCCACGTGATCGGCATGGGAAAGTGCCTCAGCCGCTGCGAGTTGCAGCGCGTTAAACTGACCCGAATCCAGATTGTCTTTCACCTTGGCGAGCGCAGCCACCGCGTCGGGATTCCCGACCGCGAACGCGACGCGCCAGCCGGTCATGTTGAACGACTTGGACAGCGAATGAAACTCGATGCAGTTGTCGATCGCTCCGTCGACTTCGAGGATGCTCGACGGTTTCGTCTCAAAGAACACTTCCGAGTAGGCAGCGTCGTGGGCGATCAAAATGTCGTGCTCGCGCGCGAACCGCACTGCCCGTTCGAAGAACGCAACGTCAGCCACCGCGCCCGTGGGGTTGTTCGGGTAGTTCAGGAACATCAAGCGCGTATTCTCGGCGACGTCGGCGGGAACAGCGTCGAAATCGGGCAGCCAGTGACCGGCTGCGGTCAGGGGCAAGACCCGCGGCACGCCGCCCGCGAAGATCGTGCCGGCTGTGTAGACCGGGTAGCCGGGCTCGGGAATCAACACGCCGTCGCCGGCGTTGACGACAGCCGTGGGCAGGTGGCCGATGCCCTCCTTGCTGCCAATCAGCGCTGTGATTTGATCGCGCTCAAGCTGGACGCCGAACCGCTTTTTGAAGAAGGCGATTGCAACGTCAACGAACTCGCCGACGCCCGATCCGACGGGGTAGCGGTGATTGTTCGGCTTGCGGATTTCGCTGGCCAGTCGATCGACGATGAACTCATGCGTCGCGCAATCCGGATCGCCAACGCCGAGGTTCATGACGTCCTTCCCGGCATCGATCGCCGCTTGTTTCCGCCGATCGATCTCCACGAACAGGTAGGGTGGTAGCTGCCCAAGTCGCTCCGCTCGCCATTGCGTCATCAAATCGGCTCCGCTTTCGTTTGCACATGGAATCCGGAACAGCGAATTCGCCGCTCCAAGGCGGGACAGTATTCCCCCACGACATCCGCGTCAAACCGCGCATCGCGAGCGACCCTGAAGGGGGTGCATCCCAATAAAGGTGGCGTTTCCGACGGTCGGCCGCGTGCAGCGCGCTGGAAGAGGGGCGTCCCGTCATTCCGAGCGCATGCGAGGAATCTAGCCGATACACCATTCCAGCTAGATTCCTCGCTGCGCTCGGAATGACGGGGACGTCGGGTGGCACGACCACGCTTGCGTGGCCATGGGCTTGAAAGCTGTCGAACCATGCCCACCCAAGCGTGGGCATACCACCCGGACACCGGTTGGAAACCGGTGCCACACTCAGTGCTGCAATTCTCTGCGACGGCAGTCACGGGACCAGAAACGTGTCATCGACGGACTTCTGAACCTCGGTGCCATTGTAGCGCGTGATGTGGCCTGCTTGCCAGATGTTGTCCTTGTGGCGACCAGCGTTGGGCGTGCTGGACCAGATGACCGAGCCATTGAGCAGCAAGACGTTTTGCCCGCTCCTGCGATGGGCCGGGGAGTTCGTGACCGTCGGGTTGACGGCGTTGAACTTGCGGTCGGTGAACATGGGGTTGGCGTCGGACAAGTACGGCAATCGCGAACCCGCCGAGTACGATGGCGTCGGTCCAGCCATGTTGAGCGAATCGTAACTGCACAAATAGTCGTCGGGATTCTCACCTCCAGCCGCGGCGTCCATTTCATTCAGCGGCACCCTCCGTTTGTCGGAGGGGCAGATGAACACTCTCGCAGGCACCAAACGAAATCGCGCGACCAAGAGAACGTTGCGGCTGTTGGGGGCGTACTCGGCGTTGCCGGCGCCCGGCAGGAAGGAAGATAGGTTTGCAGCCTGTCGATAGGGTAGAGCGTTTCTGTGGGCGAGGGCGTAGGCACTAACGCCTCGGCCAACGTTGGCGAGGTTCGACGCACACGCGGCGCGCTGAGAACGCGCCCGGACCGTCGACATGCTGGGAAAGAGGATGCCGAAGAAAAACGCGATGACCGCTGCGACCGCGAGCAGATCGTGCATCGAAAGTCGCTGCCCCCCCCGGTGGCGGTGCGGAAGAGACGACTCCCGGACAACGGGAGCGCCAGGGCGCTGGTCGGCGATCTCGTCGAGAATGCGTCCGACCAGACTCGACGAAGGCGGCGGAGTGGTCCAAGCATCAAGGGGTGCGAGTGCTTGTTGAAGCCTGCGGTGTCGCGCGGCCAACTCGGGTTCTGCGCGGAGCCTCTCGTGAAGGCGACGGCGATCTTCGTCCGAAAGCTGGCCGAGGTGGTCGTCGAGCAGGAGTTGGTCGTCTGGTGTGGGTTGCATATCCGTCATGTGCGTTTATTCCGTTGCAAAGCTATCACTCGCGTTGCTCGTCCACCGCCTCGCGGTATGCGGTTGAGAATTTCCCGACGGCGCTGTGCAAGCGGCTCTTGACCGTACCGACGGGGATTTCCAGAATCTCCGCGATCTCCTTGTAGGGTAGCTTATGGTAGTAGGCCAAGACCAGCGCTTCGCGAAGGGGAGCTGGCAACTGGTCAAGAACACCCTGCACGAACCTCCGTTTCTCATCGGCCTGCAGCTCTGCGGGGTCATCCGGGGCGTCCGCGGAGAGTAGGTCGCCGAAGGTGGTGTCGCCTTCGTCGTTACCGTCGATCTGAGCGTCGAGGGGCAGTTCACCGCGTCTTGCCCGCTTTCGGAGCCAATCGCGGGCCTTGTTGGCGGCGATGCTGAAGATCCACGGTTTGAGCCGCCGGGACTGATCGAACGTCGCGGCGGACTGGTAGACCTGCAAAAACGCCTCCTGCAGCACGTCGTCGGCGGCCACGGAGTTGTTGGTGAATCTGAGGACAAACCGGTAGAGCTCCAAACTGTACCGACGAACAAGAAGCTCGAAGGCGTCGGGAGCACCCGCCAGGTGCTCGACCAGCAACTGTTCGTCGGTTGGCGTTTTCACGACTCCATAGTATCCTTACGACTCGCGCAGCCGCGGGTTCGCAGGAAAAAATCGGGGCAGGACCAACCGATGGAACGAGAACCTAACATCGCCGATAACCATATCCCGAGCAGGCGCCACGGGCCAACGTTTTCCGCATCGTTCGCCGTCGCGGCCCTTTGCGGTACGTTGATCGTCGGGGCTGCCGGATCGTGGGAGGATGCGCTGCAGGCCCGGACGGATCGCCAGGAAACCTCGGTGAGGCTCCAAAAACCCCATGTCGTGGTGGTCAAGTCGACACGCACCCTGTATCTGTTCGATGATACGTCACTGGTGCGGACCTTTCCCGTGAAGCTGGGCCCCCACCCCAAGGGTCAAAAAGTTCGGGCAGGCGACGGGCGGACGCCGGAAGGGGTATTCCGTATCTGCACCAAAAACGCAAGCAGCCGGAACCACCGGTTCCTCGGAATCGACTATCCAGACCGCTCAGCCGTCGATCGCGGTCTGCGAGCAGGGTTGATCAGCGCAGGCGAAGCGCGAGCGGTGCGTGCGGCGGCGGACGCCAGCCAGTGCCCCAGCTGGACGACCGGGCTAGGCGGCGGCATCGGTCTGCATGGGTCGGCATCGACAGTGTCGCAGACAGCCGGCTGTATCGCCCTGGCGGACGGGCACATTGCAGAGCTATTCAACGTACTGCGGATTGGAGACGCGGTCGAAGTACTGCCATAGCGAGCCATGGACGAAAAAACCCACAAAGCTTCGAGTGCCTTTTCTCACGAGTCGTTGCGGCTCTTGGCCGAGGCGTCGTCGGTGATCAACAGCACGCTGGATCTTCAGACGGTGCTCGACCGAATCGCCGCGTCGGCCTCAAAGGTCATGCAGGCCGAAGCGGGCAGCGTTCTCGTACTCGACAAACACCGCAGCAAGCTCGTTTTCGTCTCCGCGACGGGCGAGCGCTCCGAGACGGTCATTGGGCAGGAATTCGACTCGGATCTCGGCATTGCAGGCCGCGTAACCAAGACCGGGCAACCGGAGATCGTCCACGACGTTCAGGCCGATCAGGGGTTCTATCGTCAGATGGACACGATCAGCCACTTCAAGACGCGCATGCTGATGGCCGCTCCAATGATCGCGGAATCAGAGGTGATCGGCGTAGTCGAAGTGCTGAACCGTGTGGACGGCGAGTTCGGCGAGAGCGACCTGCATCTGCTCATGGTGTTCGCCAATCTCGCCGCCATCGCGACGCGGAACGCCCAAGCCCACGAACGTCTGAAACAAAAGCACCGCGAGCTCTGCGATCAGGTCTTGCGAGATCAGAAGATCATCGGCGACTCGAACGCGATCCGCGAGGTGATCGACCTGTGCAACAAGGTCGCACCGAGTTCGGCAAGCGTGTTGCTGCTGGGCGAGACGGGGACCGGCAAGGAACTGTTCGCCAAGTACGTACACAACGCATCGCCGCGCGCGGATGAACCGTTCGTTCCGGTCCACTGTGCGGCGCTCACGGAGACGCTTCTGGAAAGCGAGTTGTTCGGCCACGAAAAGGGCGCGTTCACCGGCGCGGTGTCCCAGCAGATCGGGCGATTCGAGTCGGCCGACGGCGGCACGGTGTTTCTCGATGAAATCGGTGAGATTCCGCTGTCCACGCAAGTCAAGCTGCTGCGCGTTCTTCAGGATCAGACGTTTGAGCGGGTGGGTGGCATGTCGACCGTTCAATGCGACGTTCGCATCGTGGCGGCTACGAATCGTGACCTCAAGGCTGAGATCGCACGCGGCGCGTTTCGCGAGGATCTGTTCTATCGATTGAACGTGTTCCCCGTAACACTTCCGCCGATGCGCAAACGTCGCGAAGACATCCCGCAACTGGTCGACTACTTCGCAACGCAGGCCGCCGAAAAAATGGGCGTGCCGCCGCCTCGCCTGTCGACCGACGCGTCGGCCGTGTTGATGAGTTACGATTGGCCGGGCAACGTCCGCGAGCTTCAGAACATCATGGAACGCGCGGTAATCCTGTCGCACGGGGAGCCGATCGACATCAACGATCTTCCGGTGGAAATCGCCGGAGGAATAACTGAAAACGACGCGCCCGCCGGCGAAAGTTCGCTGTGGGACTTCGAGCGCACCATGATCATCAAGTCGCTCAAAGACCAGGGATGGAACCAGACCCAAGCGGCCCGGGCGCTGGGGATCAGCCGAGACAACCTTCGATACCGCGTGAAGAAATACCGAATCAAAAAGGACGAGTAACCGTGTCAAACGAAGACCGAATCAGTCAGTTCGAAACCATGGCCGTCGCCCACCCGGACGACGAGATGTCCCATTTCAGTCTGGGTAAAGCCTACGCAGACGCCGGCAGATTCCGCGAGGCGGAAGGGCCGTTCGTGCGCGTTCTCGAATTGAACCCGTCGCACTCAAAGACCTACGAACTCTTAGGCCGAACACTGCTTGAGCTCGACCGTCGCGACGACGCCGTGAATATTCTCAAGCAAGGCTTCGATGTCGCAGCCAAGAGTGGCGATCTCATGCCGCGCACCGCGATCGCCACCCTGTTGGGCCGGCTGAATGAACCCGTCCCCGAGGTTGCCTCGGCCCCTGCGAAGACGGTCGCGGTGGAACCCGTCGCGGGCGAAAGCAGCAGCGGGTTTCAGTGTTCGCGTTGCGGTCGCCCGAACGGGCAGCTAGAAGCGCGGCCCTTCAAGGGAGAACTAGGCGAAAAAGTCCTGGCGTCGTCCTGCTCCACGTGCTGGGCGGAGTGGATTCCGACGGGAACAAAGGTAATCAACGAATTGGGACTCGCGCTGGCTGATCCGAGGGCGCAGGATGCCTATGATCAACATATGAAGGAATTCCTGCAGCTCCGGGACTGAACACTGACAGGTTGCCACGCGGTTGAAAGAATGCCTTGGCGAACAACACGGAAACCAAAAACGACCAACCAGCAGACGCCCTACCACCTGGAAACAGCGCCGTTGAGGTCGCGGCGCGCTGCGGTTTTGGCCCGCTCAGCCCGCTGGTGTCAGAGGTTTGGCATGGCGACTCGAAGCCGTGCGTGTCATGTGGAAAACTCGTTCGACGCGGGGCAAGCTCCTGCACCGAGTGCGGCGAGGACCTGTCAACCAACATGATTCAGAAGATGCGGGCCCACGCGGGACCGTGGTACGTGCTGGAACATGTCAGACCGTTTCCCGGCGTGACCTGTGAGCGATTCATACGTCAGGTGCGACGGGGCGTATTGACACGGAGCACGATCGTGCGCGGCCCGACCACCGACCATCAGTGGCGTTTCGCCGGCGAGACCCCCGGCCTCAGCAAGTACCTCGGTCTCTGTTGGAGCTGTCAGGCCGCCGCCGGGGAAAACCAAGCGAGGTGCCCCGCCTGCGGTGTCGACCTTGGCGCGCTGAGTGACGACCCCGTCGATCCCGCGCAATTCGCGACACGCGCTCCGTCGACGACCGCGGATTCCGCCGCCCTTCGCGCCCTGGCCGAAGCCGCAACTTCAATCCCGAAATCAACCGACCCGGTCGAAGACGATTCCCGCATCGGCGTAGTGAAGGTCTGGTGGATCATCGCAGCCATGCTCATCGTGGTAATGGCCGTTCTATTCGCGGTCGTGAAAGTGCGGGACGCGGACACGAGTACGGAAGTTCGTACAGAAACAACACTAATCACTCCGCAAGTCTCGCCACCTTCTCTCAATTGAGCCGCAACCCGCTTGTGACGATCTTGCCTCTTGAGACGAGTGAGATGCGATGGCCACAAAGGGCGTAACGTCTGCTGAGGGTCCCAATACACTACCGATCATCGGCTCTCACCATCTCTGGCGCACGGATGGGAGCAACTCAGAATCTTCGCTGCGGCATGTGAAGCCACCTTCCCGCGATAGCCGATCTAACCCGGAGCTTCAATGATGGTGGTGCTCGCGTAGCCTCAAAGGGTCCGAATACTCGATATGCGACATGAATCGCCTGCTTTCTCTCTCGTCGAACTGGTGATAGTGATCGTCATCATCGGCATCATCGCTGCAATCGCAGTGCCACGCGTGAGCCGCGCCGGCGAAGCTGCTGCCGAGGCGTCGATCACCTACAATCTACAAGCTGTGCGAACTGCGATCGAGTTGTACGCAGCCGAACACGGTGGCGTCTACCCCGCCGCGAATGGCGACGGCACCCATTCCGCCGGCACCAGAAGGGCCTTTCAGCACCAGTTGACGCGCTATACGAATGAACAGGGACTGGCATCCAGCAGCCTTGATCGGGCCAACTTCCCATACGGTCCGTATTTGGTAATTGTGCCTACAGCCCCACTGGGTCCTGCGAAGGGTGACGGCCGGGTGAATGTGAAGTCAGCAGGAACACCTCTCAGCGGAAATGCGAACCCATCAAGGGCTTGGAAGTTTGACAACGTCACCGGTGAGTTCATCTTCAACTACAGGGGCGTGTCCAGCGATGGCGTGACAAAATACGAAGAGTGGTAGAGTCGAGCACGGCCGGGAGTCCTTCTCCGAGACTGCATCTTGAATGCCGGCTGGATCATCGCAGCCATGCTGATCGTGGTAAGGGCTGTTCTCTTTGCGGTCGTTGAATTGCGGGACGCGGACACGAGCACCACAGTTCGTGCGGAAACAACACCAATCAGTCCACAGCCCTCGCCGCCTACTCACGATTGACCGAATAGGGCGGGCTCCACCCATTCCGGACGGCGCCTCCCCCGACGCCCCGAGAGTCGATCAATAAATCGGAAACTGCGCGCACAAGCCCAGCACATCGCCGCGAATGCGGGCAATCACGGATTCGTCGCCCCGACATCGCAGGATCTCATCGATCCAGCCGGCGATCTTCCCCATCTCGGCTGTCTTCAACCCGCGCGTGGTGGCCGCCGGCGTGCCGATACGCAGGCCGCTGGTCTCGGTCGGCTTGCGCTCGTCGAACGGGATCATATTCTTGTTGACGATGATGTTGGCCCCCTCCAACCACGCCTCAGCCGCTTGGCCGGTCACGTCGGGATAGTTCGAGCGAAGGTCGACAAGCATCAGATGATTGTCCGTGCCCCCGGAGACCAAACGATTGCCCGCCGACATCAACCCCTCCGCCAGCGCCCGAGCGTTGTCGAGGATCTGCTGCTGATAGGTCTTAAACTCCGGTTTGAGCGCTTCGCCAAAGGCCACCGCCTTGCCCAGCACGATGTGCATCAGCGGCCCGCCCTGCGAACCGGGGAAAACGCGAGAGTCGATCTTCTTCTTCCAATCCTCCTTGCACATGATCATCCCACCGCGCGGACCGCGCAGCGTTTTGTGCGTCGTCGTCGTCACGAACGATGCCGTCGGCACCGGGCTCGGATGCAGACCAGTGGCCACCATGCCGGCAATGTGCGCGATGTCAGCCATGTGCAACGCACCGACTTCAGCAGCGATCTCTGAGAACGTGTCAAAGTCGATCGACCGCGCATACGCGCTCGCTCCGGAAATGATCAGCGTCGGCTTGTGTTCCACCGCCAATCGTCGAATCTCGGCGAAATCGAACTGCTCCGTTTTCGGATCAACGCCGTAAGAAACGATGTTGTACAGCAAACCGCTCATGTTCACTTTGAGACCGTGCGACAGATGCCCTCCATGGGCCAGGTCGAGTGACAGAACCGTGTCACCCGGCTTCAGCGCCGCCAAATAAACCGCTGCGTTGGCTTGACTGCCCGAATGCGGCTGAATATTCACGTGGTCGCAGCCGAACAGCTCTGTCGCCCGACCGCGGGCCAGCAACTCCGTGGCATCCATGTTCTCGCACCCGCCGTAATACCGCCGTCCGGGGTAGCCTTCCGCATACTTGTTGGTCAGCACCGAACCCGCCGCCTCCAGCACGGCCGGCGAAACGTGGTTTTCCGACGCGATCAGCTCGATGGTCTCCTGCTGACGCTTCGTCTCCGCGCATAGAATCTCCCACGCGTCGTTATCCTGCCGAGCAATCATCGATGTCTCTTCCGTCGCCGCCGCGGTCGTCATAGCGCCCACCTTTCAAATAGAAACAGAGCAAGCCCACAAGCTGCTCCCGAAGATTATCGACATGTGCGCGAGGATTGCAACGCACTCCGCCCAGGCGCCTCGCGAAGCGTTGCGCGGAACAAAGCGGTCAATCCGTCAAACCCTGCTCGATCAGCCCTTTGGCGATGACGTAACGCTGAATCTCGCTCGTGCCTTCGTAGATCGTCGTCACCCGCGCGTCGCGATAGAGTTGCTCCACGCGACACTCATTCACGTACCCCGTCCCGCCATGCACTTGCACCGCGCGGTAGGCGATGCGGTTGGCCGCCTCGGACGCATACAGCTTCGCCATCGACGACGCCATCGGGTTCTTACGATCCGTATCCACCAGCCACGCCGCACGTTCGATCAACAGTCGCGAGGCCTCCAACTCCACCGCGCTGTCCGCGATCATGTTCTGGACAGCCTGAAACCGCCCGATCGGCCTATCGAACTGAACGCGCTCGCGAGCATACGAGGCCATTTCGTCGACGCATGCCTGCGCGATTCCCAATGCCTGCGCAGCAATGCCGATCCTGCCCTCATCCAGCGCCCCCAAGAACACCTTAAGCCCCTGACCTTCGCTGCCCAGCAAGTGATCATCCGGGACAAACACATCGTTAAGATGGAGAACGACCGTGTCACTTCCGCGAATGCCCATCTTTCCGTGAATGCGATCACGGCCAACGCCGGATTCATTGCCATCGATGATGAGTGCCGACAGCCCGGCACTGCGCTTTGACTCCGGGTCGGTTCGTACAAGCACCATGAACCACCGCGCGTACGCGCCATTCGTGATCCACATCTTACTACCGGTCACGCGATAGCCGCCGTCCACTTTCGTCGCCCGCGTTTGCGTAGCCGCCGCGTCACTACCCGCGTCCGCTTCGCTAATCGCAAATGCCAACAACGAGTCCGCCGCTCCACACCCCTCAAGCCACTTGTCTTTCCATGAAGTCGTGGCGAAAAGATCCATGATCTTGGATGTCATGGAGTGAACAGAGATCGTCACCGCCGCCGAAGGAGATGCATAAGCCAATTCCCGGATGATCGACGCGTACGTGCCCATGTCGCAGTCCAGCCCGCCGACGCGCTCGGGCAGCGACAGGCCCATCAGCCCCATGTCCGCCATCGCGGGCAGCATCTCCTGAACAGACGACTCACCCGCATCCCAACGCCGATCGGCTTCCAACAGCTCAGCCCGCGCAAACGTGCGGATGGCCTCGATCAGCATTTCCCGATCTTCCAGCACCGATGATGCCATCGCGATAACTTCCCCAGCGAAAACCACTTACCCGGCTCCGAAGGCGAAACGTACGCGCCCCGATACCGCCGGTCAGCCCCAATGTACCACGATCCCGCGAAACAACACAAGGCAACGCTGGATCCTCGTCTGCGGTCTCCAGATAAAGACGCGACGTAAAAAAAGCCGCAGCCGACTGATCCCTACGCAGGATCAGTCAGCCACGGCCGAGGCGGTATGATAATGTGTCGCAGAGGCCCGAATGGGCCTCTGCGACCCCCCATTTGGAGCTCGCCGGACATTGCTCGCCGGCACCCATGCCCCCCAAGGCCAGTCGTAGCTCGCTCTGTTCGCGATGGGTTGGCTCCCTCGCGACCGTTACCACTACGCTGGTAAGTAGAAGCACCCGGCGTGCCAGATCCGCAAACCGCCCCCGAAAACACCGTAACTTATTAGTAGCACACCCGTTAGCGATTACCACAGGAATCGAGTGGCCGAGAAAACTGGGTATCTGAACCCGACACGCACGTCCGAGTTGGGGAAAATTACCCACCCACCGCGACTGCGCGGACAGAAACCAGGCTTGCCATCAGGAAGTTACCGCCGTCAAATGTCGATTGCTGACACCAGTCGGCGTGCGTCAACGAAGGATCGAACCGGTGGCCAAGGAGTGGGTCGTGCTCGCCTCGGAATCCCCGCAACTCATTGGGCTCGCCCCGAGCCCCGAACTGCTCTTCGGGCTAATGCTCGCCGCCGCGCTGATCGGGGGGTACGCCGCCCGAGCAGTGCACGTGCCTCGGGTCGTGGGGTTCTTGCTCGCCGGAGCGTTGTTGCACGTCGCGCTCCGCGCACTCGTGACGCAGGGAGG
>JAJDDU010000276.1 GCA_029260155.1 Phycisphaerae bacterium
CGGTGCTATACTACCTGCGGACATCGTGCTTCTCCTTCCAGGCCAAACGGAGTTCGTCAAAACACCCGATTAGCCTACGGAGAGCCGATGTCCTTGTCTTTCAAGGGGTTAGGTCAGTAACTTTTTGGGAGGAGAACCAACAATGTTAAGCTCTGTCGTGGCGCGGATCCGTGATTCGCCGCAGGCGTTACCGTGAGGGCGGAGGGTTGATTGGAGGCACAGGCTTTGGCGGTCTATTCCGTCTGGCTTGATCGCCAATTGACGGGGTGCTTGGTGATTTGCCACCAGAAGGCGCGGGCGAGGAATGCGATGACCAGGAAGCAGGAAAGGGGGTAGGCGAGGAGGTAGCGTCTGTTGCAACGACAGAGGCCCCAGAGGCGGAAGCTGACCCAGTAGACTGCGATGAAATGGAGGGTGAGGAGGAGCATCGTTGTGCGGATCTGGGGGTCGGCGGGGAGGCCGTTGCGGAGGGCGTACGTGGCTGCGATGGGCGCGCCGATACTTGGGAGAAGCGAGCCGCCGAGGATGGAGATTATGCTGCCGACGAGTTTCCACGGCTTGCGTATGGCGCCCATGAATATTCTGGTCCAGCCGTCGCGCACTTCCGTGTACGAAGTGTACATTCGCACGGTGGCGACGTCGGGGCCTAGGGCGGTGCGCATGCGCAGTCCGCATCGCTTGGCGTACTCAGCAAGTGGGACGTCCTCGATCAACGTGTCGCGCGCTGCCGTGTGGCCATTGATGCGGCCGTGGGCTTGTCTGCGAATGAGAATGAACTGGCCATTGCCGTAGGCGAGGGAAGAGGTGCGGGCATTGGCGCGAAATGGAGGGAACCAGTAGAGAATGATCGCGCCGCAGAGGGGGATGGCGAGGTTCTCCGCGATGGAGCGATGGTCGGCGCGCAGCCAGAGCGTAAGCCAATCAACATTGTGCCGTTCGGCGTAGCGCACGGCAGCGTCGATGCCGTTGGGGAAGAAACGGCAGTCGGCGTCGGTGAACAGGATCCACTCGCCGGTGGCGCGTTTTGCGCCGAAGTGGCAGGCGTTGGCTTTTCCCTGCCAGCCGTCGGGCAGTTCGTCGACGCGCCGGACAATGAGCCGCGGGTCGTCGGGCGCCAGGGACTGTACGAAGGCACCGGTGTCGTCGTCGGATCGATCGTCGACCACGATGAGTTCGTGTACGGCGGGGTTGTCTTTCAACAGCGTTTCGACGCAGGGGCGAATGCGATCGCGTTCGTTCCGTGCGGCGACGACGACACTGACGCGATCGGGCAGTGGTTCATTGCCGTTGTCCACGATCAAATCGAGGGGACGGGTCAGCGAGATGAGGAGATGTCGCGCCCACCATCCGAAGACGACGACTGCGTAGAAAGCGAGGATGATCCAGATGACAAGCGTCACGGGCATCGAGCCTGTTGGGGTTGTGCGAGGGTTGTCATTAGTAGATCAGATTCTGCCCGCTTGTTGTGGAGCGTTTGATTGGTTCTGGGGTCTCTGCGCCGGTTGTTGTGAATCCTTCCGGTGCGTTCGCAGGGGGGGTGACGAGGGTGACTTCGTCGCGTTCGAGGACGTTGATGAGCATGCACGCGTGGTCCAATCGTGAGAAGACCAGCGGTCCTCGTTGGCCTATCGCATCGTAGCTGGTTTCGCTGTCGCGCGTGATTCCGAGGAGCAGCCGGTGTCCGTGCGGAAAATAGCGGATGGAGCGGCCGGTGGTTGCGTCGAGTTCGAGGGCGCATCCGAAGAGTGTATTGCCATAGCCGGACAGGTGCACGGCGTTTGGGAACAGTTCTTGGTGGAAGCGTTCGAGGTCTTTCGCCGCGAGTGCGAGGCCTCCGTAGTGGACGCCGTGAATGCGACCTCGCTGATCGTCGGACATTTCTCTTGCGAGGCGATTGAGAACGGGCGGCGTGCTGAAGAGCACGCCGATGTCTTGCGTGTTGACGATGTCCATAGCCTGTTCGACGACGTGGTCGAGGTAGCGACCGGCCGCAAAGCTCTGGGGGGGGAGTTTCTTGGCCCATCGCGAGTCGAAATCGACGGCGAACGGTGGAAACGAACCCATGGCACGCGCGATGTGCTGGGCGGCTTGGCCTATGACGTGGGGGCCTGACGGCCCGACGTAGAGCCAGTTTTCGCCCTCGGGAAATCCGACGTGACGGGCTGCTGCCACAAAGGGCGTTACGAATGCGGCTTCAAATTCGTGCTGGAGGTATGCAGTCCACTCTCCTCGACCGAGCGTGCCGCCGGTTTGGGCGATGACCATCTCGTTGCGTTCTTCAATGAGCGAGCGGGGGATGAAGTCCTCCACCGGACGGTCGGCGAGGTCGGACGGTGACATCGTTCCCATTCGCGGCAAGTCCTCGATGGAGGCGATTTCTCGGCGGGGGTCGAGCCCCATTTTGGCTGTCCGCTCGATCCAAAAGGGTGAACCATCTTTCGGATCACAATGAACGGCCAGCATTTGGGCGAGGCGACTCTCGTAACCCGTCACGGTGTCTGCTCCGATTCGAGGAACTGCACAACGGTGTCGAGCAAGGCTTGCTCTCGTCCTCGAAAGAAGTGCTCGGCGGAATCGAGCATGTTGAGCGACTTTGGGTTGCGGAGGCAGTCGAACCACGCGCGGGTCTGTTCGGTTGTGCTGGCGAAATCGTTGTCGCTGTGTACGACGAGCAGTGGGATGGAGCACTTGGACAAGCCGTCGAAGCGATGGCGATTGGGATTGGGCGAAACGAGCACCCAGCGTGTGGTGTCTGGGTCGGCGGGTAATTCCGCGGTCACCCAGCAGCCGAAGCTGTAGCCGACGACGATCATGGGGGCGATGTTCAGTTTGGCAAGCGCTTTGCGGGCTGCGTTGGCGTCGTCGATCCAGGCGCGTTCCTGATCGACCTTTCCCGTCGCCCAAAACTGCGAAGCGGCCGCCTGCCAGTCGTCTGGGCCGCCCTCGCTTTGGCCGACGCCGGAGTAGTTGAAGGCTAAGGTCACGGCGCCGTTTGCCGCGAGTCCGCCGGCCAGTGCGCGCACCACGTTGTTGTCCAGATTGCCGCCCATCAGCGGATGAGGGCCGACGACGAGGACGGAATACTTTGGCTCGGAATCGACGGGGTAGGACAAGACGCCCTCGATGGCGCGCCCCGGCGCTGCGATGGCCTGTCGCTCCTCGATGATGTTCGGGCAGGATTCGAGCGTGGAGGTGTTCATTGCGGGGCCTCCACGAGCGGGACGGGGTATTCGTCGATGTACTCCGCGATGATCGGCACCATGCGGAGTGCGCGTTCGACGTCGCCGCTGATGTCGGCGTGTCCGTCGAGAAAAACCTGTTGGGGTGACCACTCTCCGGTGACGAGTCGATTGAATGCGTTGCGTGTGATGGTGAATCCGAACTCGACGCTCTCGGGGCGTTGGCCTCGGACCACTTGCGTTAGGCGGCCTTTGTCAAACGTGCAGGTCCATTCGTCCGGCGCTGCGTCGATCGTGTAGGTGACGACGGTGGTGAGGTTGTGAACGCGGGCGACGCGGGATTGGGCGATGGTGTCGGCGAGGTGATGCTCAAAGTACCACTCGGGATCGACGCCGTCGCAGGAAGCGGCGGGGCGTTTCCGTCCCCATTTTCGGCTGTGTGCGTAACGCAGGGATCGCAGGAAGTCGTCGCGATCGATCAATCGACGCTTCGGTTGGCCGTTTCCATCGGCACGTGATGCAAAGACCAGACCATCGCGAAAGTAGTCTTGGACGACGTTGCCAAGGGCGTAGAAGAGTTCTTCGTAGTGATTCGGATTGCTCAGTGGCCAGTGCTCGTTGCTGAAGGTGCCGCCGCCGATGTCGAAGTACTCTTCCAGCCAGCGTTTGATGTCGGCGTGCGTCGGCGGATCGGAATTCGTAATGTGGTGGACGCAGCCATGCATCGCGGGATCGGTGATGATGGAAACGATGCGACGGGCGGTGAAATCCACGGGAACGAGGTTGCAGGTTGCGCTGGGGCTACCGAGGATTCGCAAGGGGACGGTGTGCTGATCGGCGGCGGAACTCGTGCGTACCGCGCGGGCCAGCGCGTCGGTCGCTCTGGCGATTAGATATACGCCATCGGCCGATGTGGTTCTGCCCGTCGCGGCATCTCCGAAGAGAATCGAGGGCCTGCAAATGGTGGCCTGTCGTTGGTCATTCGCCCAGCCGCGAACGAGCTGTTCGGCCTGCCATTTCGATCGTTCGTAGTCGTTGCAGAAGGGTGGCGACGACTCGGAGAACTCTTCTGCGATCAGGCCTGTTTCGTCGCCGCATACGAATGCGGTGCTGATCTGCACGAAGTGACGAACGCCGTGATGCGCTGCCGCTGCCAGAAGGGCGGCTGTTCCTCTTACGTTGGTATGCTCCGGCTCGCCCTCGCCGGTTGCGACGAACGCGGTATTGGCGGCTGCGTGAAGCACGGTGTCGATACCGGCGAGCCCCGATGGATCGAGCGCGTCGGGCAGCCGGCCTCGGACGAATCGCACGCGCCCGCTGTCGATGAAGGAGCGGAGGTTGATGCCCAGTTCGTCGAGCAGATCGCCAAGACGGATTGCGGCGGAGGCTTCGCTTTCGCTCGCCAGGACGCGAACCCGGGCTTGCGTGCGAGACAAGAGTTCAGCGAGCAAGTAGTGGCCTAGGGAGCCCGTTGCGCCGGTCAGGAGTATGTCCGTCACAGTCCTTGCTCCGTGCAAACGTCGATCTGTTCGGGTGTCGAGATTGACTTATCTGATAGAGCGCCGCTACAAGACGAGCCGGCGGCGGCGGCGCATGAGAAGCAGTGTGAACCAGCGCGGATGGCACGCTCTTGCGTGACAGCGAGACCGAAGTCTCTGATGTGACGGGGCAAACCGTCGGCGAGTGGCATGTCCAGGGCTTGGTTGAAGTCGCAGTCGTGCAATCGTCCTTCCCAGCTGATCGAGACCATGTGACGACACATCAACCCGTCGAGCGTTTGCGGATTGAACGCATCCACCACGCGCCCGACGTAGTCCTTCAGCTTCCCGTTGCGGGCGAGATCACTGCGAAATCGGTTGATGGGCATGTTGTTCATCGCGAAAAGGCGGTCGAAAGTAATGCCGAAGCGGTCGTGTAGTTCACGTTTGTAACTTTGCTCCAGCGGTGCTTCGGGCGGCGCGAGATCGGTCCCCACGGGATTGTACACCAGGTTCAGGATGAGGCCTGTATCCGGTTGTGCGTAGCCGAGCTTGTTGAGTTTTTGCAGCGCGGCGATGCTCTTTTGAAACGTGCCGCTACCGCGCTGATGGTCGACATTCTCTTGTTCGTAGCACGGCAGCGACGCGGTGATCTCGACGGCGTTTTGCGCTAGGAATTCCGCTAGATGTTCGTATCCGGTCTCGAACAGGATGGTGAGATTGCAACGGTCTACGATGCGTGAGACCAGCCCGTGAGCTTCGCTGACGAGGTGGCGAAAATGAGGATTCATTTCCGGTGCGCCGCCGGTGATGTCGAGCGTTTCGATGGGGTGACGACGCAGCACGTCGAGCACCATGTCTACGGTTTCGAGGCTCATTTCCTCGGTGCGATGCGGGCCTGCGTCGATGTGGCAGTGCTTGCATGCTTGATTGCAGCGACGACCGAGATTGACCATGAGGGTAGAAACCTCGGAAGCGCGCAGCACGCCTGCGCCTTTGGCGGTCGCGCGGCCTGCGAAGCACTTATCGCCAATGGCCAGGATCGACTCGCTCGGAATCGATGAACTACCGCAATCGTTCGACAGCATGGGCTCAGGGTTGCGGGTCGTTGCATGCGACCGCGAGACGTTGTTGCCGCCGAACAAATGCTCAAGCGCGATCCAGAGGCCGTCGATCCAGTTGGCGCTTGCGACCGCGATTCCCACGTCGAGATCGTCCAACCAAAACCGTGACCACGCATCCCGCCGCCACTTTGAATAGGTAGCTCTTGCAGGTTCAGCGGCTGGACCGGGCTGGGGGGGCGGCATTCCCAGCGAGACATCGCCTCGGAGGTACTGAATTTCCGGATCCGCGCCCGCGGACAGGCAGTGCGCAGCGACCACGCGGCCTCCCCGCACATCGTACGTTGCGGACATCGCCACGAGGGTTCCAGCCTGGAGAAGTCGCGCGTCCGTTTCAAACACGAGTTGGACGCACCCGTTTCCCAGGTCCGTGACCAACCGGGGATGATCTGATACGCGAAACCCGCCGCGCTTGGCGTACGCGACTTCGACCGTCCATGCTTCGCTGGCGAGAACGGCGCTGACGACCTCTGTGTGGCCATTCAACAGTTGCGACGGTGTGGTTAGGTCGGTGAACATCGTGGGCATGGCGGATGCACTGGGGTCAGGGCCGTCGAAAAACGCACTTCCCCAGCGGCACGGCGTGCAGCGCGTGCAATAGTAGAGGCGCTTGAGTGCCCAGTAATAGCTCGCCCGCCATCTGCGCGAAGCGTCTGCATTGCCGAGAGTGTCGCGCTCGCGGAGATAGCGGTCCCAGAGGGCGATCTTGTGCTGTATGATCCGGTGCGTCGCGCGATCGCCGTCTGCTCCCGATTGGGCCTTGGGATTCGCCATCGGCCCGTCCATATGTTTTAGCAACGGGTTAACGTCGGGGCCTGCGTGCATCGCGTGGGCATAAAGCGTTCGGCTGCGATTGTAGTCGTAAAGGCTGACGATGGAGACGACGCAGCCCGGTTCGATTTCTCGCCCGGTGACCGGAAACATGAGCCGCAGGTGCGTGTCGTCAAGGTATTTGCACACGATGGGCTGTGGCTCCACGGCGAGCCCGTAGGGCGCGAGGGTGTGGATCAAAGTCGCCATCGGCGCACTTTGGAGGACGTGCTCGATACGGTTCTGTGTTTCCGCGTCGGAATCGAGGGACGCCGGCCGCACGTGGAGTGACTGTATCAACTGTCTTTCCCCTGCGCGTCGCCCGCATGAGCGTCGAGGCTTTGCAGATAAGTGATCACCAGCCAAGCCTGCTCTCGCGTGAGCTTGTCGCCGAAGGGCGGCATGGCTGTCGTGCGTTCGGTGGGATAGTCGACCATGTCCCCGCTGCCGTCGCGGATGACGCGGAACCACTTCTTGGGCGCACCCCGGTGAAGCGTTGCGGCGAATCTCTTGCTGAAAGTCTTGAAACTCGTCGCCGGGAATTCAGGCAACGCGAACGGTCCAATGCCATCCGCGTTGATTCCGTGACAGCGGGCGCAGTGGATTTTGTAGGTCACGGCGCCGCGGCTGACGGCAGACGGGTCGCGATGTGCGTCGAACGGGTTCTTCGCGCTGCTGAAATCCGCGTCACTGGCCAGGATCGCGTGGGCCTGCGTCTGGCGGCGCTTCGCCATCCAATTGGCGAACCCGGTTCGGGCATCGCCGTTGACATCGTTCAGCTCGGCGACGTAGGCGTCTTCATCGACCGGGTTGATGGCCACGCCCAGTGGCTGAGGACCAGCGCAGCCTGCGACGCACAGTGCGAGGCCCATTGCGATGAAGCGACTGGCGCGATTGTTGTTCCGGCATTGGTGTTCACGTCTAGTGGATTGCATACATTCTTTCCTTGAAAGCGGATTCTGTTGATCTCCCGATCAGAGTCCGGAGGGTAACCGCAAGCAGTGCTCCAGGAGGTGCGGGTCATCAAAATCGTACTGGTCCCAGTGAAGCAGTTGTGTTCCGCGCTGACGGGGCTGACCCGCGCTGAGCATGCCCGTCGGCGCGAGGAGGAACCCTTCGAGTCGCCCCGCGTTGTGTACCAATCCGTCACCGCCGAACATGCTTCGGAAGGCGCTGCGGATTGGTAGGCGCTCAAGCGTCTCGTAGGGTCGCAGCGCGTACCGATGCTCGCCGAGCAGATCGGATCGATCGAAGCTGAGCCCGGCCAGGCCATGGTAGCCGGCGCGGCTGAAGAGCAAGGGGCGCTGTGGTGCATCGGGGAGATCGACAGTCTCGGGGACGATCCAGTCCATCTTGCCCTCAATGGCCCGTTCCGTGCACAGCGACTTGCCATCGACCGGCTTGCCGAATTCACCGCACGCGGCTGATTCGACGGACGTGGCGACGTAGCAGCGATGGTAGCAGCCGCAGTTCGATACGGTCTCGAAGATGGCAGGGCGGTTCGCGTGGTCGAGCGTGATACGAAGTGTCGCGCCTTCAATCTCACCGGCTTCCGTATCGAGCGATTTAAGGGCGGGGTGCCGGGGAAACCAGTGCGTATAGGTCAGCTGGACGTGGGCTTGTCCGTTGATCCACGTGTGTTTTACATAGCCGTAAACGCTTGGCGCGGAAGTCTCGATCTCGATCTTGTATCGATCCTCGGTGCCGCGGAGTCGAACCGTTCCGATCAGGTCGGTGTCCGGCGGGTAGGTTGCATTTGCGATACGCTCTTGCACGATAATCGGCGCGTATTGTCGCAAGAGGGCGGTTTCCGCGGGCGACGATGAAACGGCGAAATCAACGTACGCGTCACTCTCCGGCCGGTAAACGTCGACTTCCGGGCCGCCATGATCCAGCGGGCCGCGATCTTCCTTGATGGAGGCAGTGACGAGCGCGAGCAAAGGTCCACGACCGTGTCGGTCCTTGGGCGACGTCATCGCTGCGTTCGCGAGGTTGTGGGCCAGCGCGCACACCTCTTCCAACGCGGTCGCGGCTACAACGGATGCCTGGAGCCGTTGGTGTTGGAGTTCCGCCTGTAGCCAAAAGCGCCTGCGGATGGACTCGCGCAGGTCGTTGGAAGTCGGACCGGCCGCGGCGTATTGTCGATCAAGGAACTCCAAGGAGGAGTCAGGAAGGCGGTCGATCTCGTTGTCAAAAGCGTAGCGGGCTCCATCGAAGGCAGTTTCAATAAGCTCGCGGAGTGCGCCCCGCGCGTCCTCAACGTCGTGCAGCGATTCGATGTGCCGAAGTTGGTCGAGCAGTTGGCTGTCGAGGCGCAGTGAGTGGCGATCACGAACGAATTGCCACGCGGCGTTGGTCGTATTGCTCCGTCGGATTTCCCACGCGACGCCGTCGGCGAAGTGTCGTGGAGCGCAGCCGCCAACGATGACGGCGATGAGGAACGCTGCACTGCCCTTGGTGAAGTTGTAGCGGTGTGACATCCGTGTGGCCTATGCTTGCCGTGGTTCGATGACCGTGGTCCGCCCAGCCTGCGTCCATGCTCCGCGCGTGACAACGGTGCCCACGATGGTTGTATTCGGGTCTGGCACGTCGAGTCTTCCACTCGTTTGCGACGGGCCAATCGCTCTAGCTCGGATTCGGAACCTCCCGCCCGCACGCGAGTGTACCTTAGGCCCTACACTCGTCGCCGGGAAGTGCAAAGATTGCACGGGCCGACGCACTGGCGGGCAAGCCGCCAGTGGCACACGACACGGAAAGGATGGTATGATGGCAGCACTGGGAACGCGGTCGGGAGGTCTCATCCGGTGACGCTGAGCCGTCGTATCAAGTTGCGCTTCTTGCTGATGACGGCGGGCGTGTCGATACTTGTCGGCGGCCTGCTTTGGGGCCTGCACACGCTGCGCCGCGACGTCGACGTTGCCTTCGACGAATACCGTGAGGCACGATTGGTCGAACGGGCGATGTTCCGCGTCGCGCATGCCCACATCATACTCAGATCCGATCCGTCTGGTTTCGACGAAGCCAAGGAGGGGCTGACTTCGGCCATCGAGCTCTTGCAGCAGTTTCTGGGTTTTCAATATGCCCAACACCCCGTCGAACTCTCGCACGAAGCCGAGGAGGAGTCCAACGCTCAGGCTGCACTCGAATTGTTGCGCTCGGTTTGTGTCGACCTGACGGACACGGAGTCCGTAGAGGAGCAAGCGCTGGGTCGCGTGCGCGAGGCGATCGCCCACCTGAAACGTACGGCTGAGATGATTGACCGCTCGATGATTCGGATGCAGCGCACAGCCTCCAATACCATGGCGTCGACCATCGCCATCGCCGGCGTCTCGTGCGTCGCGGTCGGTTTGCTCGCGGTGGCCATGAACCTGTGGCAATACCGCAGCGTGATCCGCCCGCTTCGCCGCTTGCGCGATGGTGCCCGTCGATTCGCCAAGGGGCACCTCGATGAGCATGTCGCGGTTGGCGGGGACGAAGAATTCGCCGAAGTCGAGGACGAGTTCAATCGTATGGCCAGCGAACTCGGAGCCTTGCATCGGGAACTCGAAGACAAGGTACGCATCAAGAGTCGCGAACTCGTTCGTTCGGAACGCCTAGCCAGCGTGGGCTACTTGGCGGCTGGGGTGGCGCACGAGATCAACAATCCGCTCAGCATCATTTCCGGCTTCGCTGAAATAAGTCTCAGAGAGATGCGCAAGATGGCCGACGACGCGTCGGTGGAGGAAATCCGCAGGGGGCTTCGAGTCATTTGCGAAGAATCATTCAGGTGCAAGGAGATCACGAGCAAACTCCTTTCGCTGTCGTCGAGCGGAGACAGCCCGCGCGAGCGCGTCTCAATGGCGCACATCGCGACGGACATCGCGATCATGCTACAATCGCTGACTCAATACCGTGGCCGCAAGGTCGCGGTACATTGCAACGGCAGCGCGGAGTTGGACGTTTTGGGCAATGAGACTGAACTGAAACAGGTGCTCCTGAATCTGACCATCAACGCCCTCGACGCTGTGGAATCTGGGCACGGAGTCGTGGCCATCGACGGCGTGGGGCGCAGCGGATTCGTCGAGGTTTCGGTGACGGACAATGGTCGAGGCATCGCCGCGGACGAGCTCGACCGTGTGTTCGAGCCGTTCTTCACCACGCAGCGACGGTCGG
>JAJDDU010000277.1 GCA_029260155.1 Phycisphaerae bacterium
ACCAAAAGGCACCACGCGACGAGCAGGCGAGTACTCGCACGTTCCCCGTCCGAGTATCCCGGCCAGCGTCGTTTGTATCAGATCAGTAACGCGAATGCAAGGCCTCTTGTAAAAAAACGCTCTTGCTTTCTGGATGGAAACCGCGTTTTTCGGAGCGCCAGGGGGGTATCGTAAAGCAACACCGTAACCGAGCCGCTCTGGGGACCGTGTTCCGTCCGGGTTGGTGTGATCCGCCTGAATTGGGGATATCCCGTAGTGTCATCATTTGGCACTCAATTGAATATCAATTGTCGGAACCCGACCGATCTTGCAAGCGGAATTCGCTGATGGCGGAAGTCCGGACTCGATAGCACAATGGTGGCGCGCGCCGGCAGACGGTCGTGACCTGGTGCGGGATGCTTGGGGATCGACAAAGGCATGAACACACTGTTGCACATCATCAGCAACCGACGAATGACGCTAGTCCTCGCAGTGTCCTCCGCGGCGGTGGTCGGCGGCATCGCCTTGCGATTGGGCACGACCGAAGCTGCTCCGTCGCGCGAGGCGAGCACGCCCGCCGCGGCTGCCGCGGCGGCGCTTTTCAAGAATGTCACAACACAAGCGGGTGTCGATTTCGTTCATGTCACAGGTGCTAGAGACGCCTATTGGCTGATCGAAGGGATAGGCTCGGGCGGGGCGTTCTTCGACTACGACGACGACGGCGACATGGATCTCTACCTCGTGCAAAGCGGCGTTTTCGGGACCGACAACCTCACCTACCACAATCGACTCTACCGCAACAACGGCCAGGGAGCCTTCGAAGATGCCACCAACGGAAGCAACGCAGATGTGCCAGGATATGGCATTGGCTGCGTAGCCGCTGACTATGACAACGACGGCGACGTTGACCTGTACGTCACGCGGATCGGGTCCGACGTCCTGCTTCAGAACAACGGAGACGGCACGTTTCGCGACGCCACCGCAGAAGCCGGGCTCGGCGATGACGGGTTCAGTGCGGGGGCGGCGTTCTTGGACTACGACCGCGACGGAAACCTGGACCTGTATGTGACGCGTTATGTGCACTGGTCGCCGACGAGAGAGGTCGAATGCTATGACCCCAACGGCGTGCGCGATTACTGCAGCCCGACCGTCTACGACGCTGCGTCGAATGACCGCCTGTATCACTCGACAGGCGACGGGCGATTCGAAGATGTGACCGGCAAGGCGGGTATCGCCGCATCTAAAGGCAACGGTCTGGGTGTCGTCTGTTCCGATTTCACGGGCGACGGGTGGGTGGACATCTACGTTGCCAACGACCAGACGCCGGCGTTTTTCTGGGTGAACCAGGCGGATGGCACCTTTGTGGAGGACGCGGCCATGCGCGGCGCGGCGTTCAGCGGCGAGGGATTGGCCATCGCCGGCATGGGATTGGTGTCTGAGGATCTGGACGGGGACGCCGACTACGATCTCGTCGTGGCCAACATCCAACATCAGTCGCACCTCTGCATGCGAAACGAAGGCGGCTTTTTCGAGGATGTCAGCCAGGCTTGGGGGTTTGGCGGATGGGGCGTCCCTTACACAGCGTTCGGCATCGGCCTGTTCGATCAGGACCATGACGGCGCGTGGGATCTCTTCCTGGCCAACGGCGCGGTCAACCGCATACAAGAGCCCTATCGCCCAGGCCACCCGTTCGCTGAGCCCAACCAATTCGCCCGCCTCGGCCTGGACGGTCGATTCCACGACATGAGCGACGAAGCCGGTCTGATGGACATGCCGTTCGGCATGTCGCGCGGCGCGCTTCTGGCTGACTATGACAATGACGGGGATATCGACGTTCTCGTCACCAACGGAGATGGCCGCCCTGAACTCCTGAGAAATGAGAACGCTACGCGGATGGCGTGGACCATGCTCGACCTCATCCCGAACACCGGCAACCGAAACGCGATCAACGCGCGGGTGTTGGCCGAGGCGGGCGGTAAACGATACCGGCGCGAAGTGAAGCCACATGCGGGGTATCTGGCCAGCAACGACCCGCGCGTGCACATCGGATTGGCGGACGCCACCGTCATCGACCGCGTCACCGTGACTTGGGCGGATCAATCGGTGGAATCGTGGACGCAGCTTCCGATCAATCGACACCTGCGCATGCGGCAGGGCGCGTCGCCGCAGTTTGAATCGTCAGCAGGTGCGCAGTGATACGCGCCGTTGGCTGACAGCGCTACTCCGACGACGGGTGGGCCATCGCTTCTGCGGTCGGGGATTGAGAACGCTGAATGGCCGCGGAATCTGCGACTGCAAGGATTACCACTGACGGCTGGCAACTCTATTCAAACACGCGCTGCAGTGCGGCGAAGTCGTGGAGGTCTATGTCGGCGTCGTTGTCGGCGTCGAGGCAGGTGCACTCGGCGGGGATCGCGCCCACGTCGGGGCCGGTGAGGCAGGTGTTGAACAAGACCCACTCGCTGGTATCGACCGTCGGAAGGGTGACGGCGCCGGTGTTGCCGAGATTACCGCTCGATCGAGGCCACTGCACGCTGCACTCGGGACCGGGGAAATCCCAAGCGTACAGCGTCCGCCAGATCCCGGAGAAGATTTCCACGTCGCCATCGAGATCGACATCAGCAACTGTCGCGGTGAACGGAAGCCTTGCGCTTGTATGCGGCGGCTCGACCGGCAGCGGGTTGGCGCCGGGCAGAGGTGTGCCGTCGTGATTGAACACGATGGGGCCGACGAGGGCGCCGACGACGACCTCGGGCATGCCGTCTGCGTCGACGTCGGCTACGGCGTGGATGATATTCTGGTACGAAATCGGCCCTGGGAAGGGAGTCTCGACGATGGCAGGCCAGCCGGGAAGCACCGTCCCGAACCGATCGATTGCGAACACTCTGGATGTTGTCCCCGTTGTGACGATGTCGAGATAGCCGTCGCCGTCCACGTCTCCCAGAGCGAGGCTCCAATAGTAGAAAGCGAGCGGGAGGCTCACCGGCCACGCACTGCTGAAAGGTTGGCCTTGGGCGTTGAGTAGGTATACGAGACTCTCGGTGTCGGTCGTGACATCGAACGCAACCTCGGGCGATCCGTCACCGTCGACATCGCCGACGACAACTTGCAACTCGACCTGATTCGGGGTGGTAATCGGCCACCCTTCCACATCATCGCCGTTGTGATGCAACGCCTGAATAGTCGAAGGGGAGTCCGGAAACCCGTCGCCAAGCAGAATCTCCATATCCCCGTCGCCGTCCAGGTCGGCCACCGCGAGCGACCGAATCCAATGATCGAAATCTCTCGGCCAAGCGTTGCTAAAGGGCGTCCCGTTGGATCGCAGCACGTAGATGCGCGGCAAGTCCCACGACGTTCCCACAATGACCTCGTTGGTTCCATCCGCATCAATGTCTGCCACGACGACCCATGTGGCGGTGCCCTCCAATGTTCTCGGCCAGCCGGAGGCGCGCGTTCCGTCGGGATCGTAGACATGTATGTCGATCTCGTTTGAATCGGGAGGATTCGGCTGATTCCGCGAAAAGAGTATTTCGAGGTCGGGATCGCTGTCCATGTTCGCTATTGCTAGGTTAGAATTGAGCGTGCTGCCGTCCACTGGGAATTCGATAGGCCACACTCCGCCGCGCAAAGAGCCATCGGCCGAGAGAACGCGCAGTTCATGTCGGGTGAGAACGACGATGTCTAGATCGCCATTGTGTGTTAGGTCGACGATTGTCGGCTTAATCCCCTCTGGGGCAACCAGTTCAGGCATGAAGACCGGCCATCCTGGCTGCGCTGGCCAAGTCGCCCCCTGCGAGTTCGTATCCGGTTTCTTTGCCAGTGCCCCGTCGGTGGGCCCGACTGCTCGCGCGTCCATTGGAGGTAGTCCGGCCAAAAACTGAACCGCGATTAACATCCTGACGAGAGGGTTCATGGGTTGCACTCCGGTTGGCCCATGCGTCTGGAAAGCCGGGCTGAACCACCAAGCACCAAGAGTAGCGCTTTAGTGGCCGTCTCGGTCGCCCCGGTTGGCGTCCCTGAATTACCTGTCTATCATCGTCGCGACGACGCGTCCAGTGTAATTGAACCTCGATGTCGACCCAGGACAGCGAGATTGAGGTCAGATCGCGGACTCGGAGCGAGAATCGGTGCCCTTCTCCACCTTCTCAAACAGGAATGCTCGATGTGTCCGGCCCGGCGCTATCTCACAATTGAGCGGACTGCACGCATTTCTCCGTTGACCGGACAAGCTGTCGACTGGATACTGTGCCATGCGTTGAGGTTCACACTGTGAACGGGAAACGACATCATCAGGTCCATTGTTGAGATGTTTCACAATTCGAGCAAGGAGGATTGAAAGATGAACAGGTTGATTGCACTGCTGGGATGTTTGACATTTGTATCCACGGCTGGAACGGCGTATGCGGCCCAGATTCGTTACGTCGACCCGGACGCACCCCCGGATGGGACCGGATTGGACTGAGGCTCTGCGTACAAAGACCTGCAGGTTGCCATCACGAACGCCCCAGCAGGGGATACCGAAATCTGGGTGGTTGCCGGGTCATACAAGACGACGAAATTCCCGAACTGTTCCGACATAACCGACGGCGATCGCATGACGACGTTCCTCCTCCGCAACGAACTCGCGATCTACGGCGGATTCATTGGGTGCGAGACGTCCCGCGACCAGCGTGACCCTGCACGCAATGAGACGATCATGACCGGTGATCTTTGCGACGATGACAACCCGAACGACCCGACGGATCTCACTACCGGCTACGACAACAACTGTTTCCATGTCGTCACCGGTAGCAACACGAACGAGACCGCCATCCTCGACGGATTCACTATCACCGGCGGCAACGCGAATGCGCCACCACCGGCCGACATATACTGGAGGCTGGGCGGGGGGCTCGTCATTGAGAGATCAGGGAGCCTCCCCAGTTGGCCGACGATTCGCAACTGCAAGTTCAAACGCAACTGGGCATACCTTGGCGGCGGAATGATGGTTCTACAGGGAAGCCCCCTCATCGAGAAATGTACGTTCTCCAATAATTATGGCGAACGCGGTGCCGGCGGGCTGTATACCACGGGAGGTGCCGCGAACTTCCACGAGGCGAACACCAAGGTCATTGACTGCGATTTCATCGACAACGTATCACGTGGACCGGGTGGGGGGGCGTGCGCTACGAATTCGACTCCGGAGTTCATCAATTGCGTCTTCATCGGCAACTCGGTTCCTACGTCGACTACGGCAGGGGACACCTGCTGGTCGCTGGATCCGGATTGCCGCCACGGTGGTGGGTTGGCGATCGCGTGCGAGTCGGGACTCTGCCAGGGACCCAAGGTAATCAACTGCACTTTTGTGGACAACGAAGTCCCGTACGGAACCGGCGGCGGGTTCTGGTACAATGGGGACGCTTCCGTGAAACCCAGGCTGGAGAACTGCATTCTGTGGGGCAACCGGGACGAGGGAACGGGGAATCTGCAGCGCGAGCAGTTTGACGCGCCGATCTTGCCCTTCCGGCTGAGATTCAGCGCGGTCGAAGGCTTAGTGGAAGACGGACCCTATGATGAACACGATCCGCTCAACCCCGGAAACGTCAACATGAACGTCGGCAACATCGGCCATGATCTTGCCAATGAGACGCCGAGTTTCATGGACATTGGTACCGGAAACCTGCGTCTGAATCCGGGCTCGCCGGGGAACGACGCTGGGGATAACAACCCCGCGCTGGCGGTCGTTTATGATCGTGAAGGACTGGCCCGACCCGGCGATGATCTCAGTGCGCCGGATGTTGGAAATGGCATTTTCCCGTTCGTCGACATGGGTGCATACGAGTGCTGCTGCGCGGACGGGAACGATTGCGGGGACGTCGAAGATCACAACGGGATTGTCGATGACAGTTGCCTCTGGTACTCCTGTGAGAGCGACCTCTGCACAAGCACGGAGCGGATGTATGCCGACGGCGGGGGGGCTCTCGGGAGTTGCGTGCCCGACACATTCTGCAATCTCGCGGATGCGCTGCACGCCATGAACTGCTTCACCCAAACCAACCCGTGCGATTCGATCAACTTCGACTACGGCGGACCGTTGGGTGCCTGCGAGCCGGACGGATTCTGCAACTTGGCCGACGCTTTGCACGCCATGACCTGCTTTGCCGGTACGAGTACATGCTCGTGTCCGCCCGCATGTCCGGGCGGGGCGGCCGCGATGCAGGGTCCGGGGGCTGGCGGGTCGACTGAACTGGTTGCAGTACCGGTTCCACTTTCCCTGTCGCCGAATGTCCGGCGCGTGCGGGTCTTCTCCAAGCACGCCATACGGGACTTCGTGGGCTACCAGTTGGACGTAGCCGTCAGCGGCGGAACTGCGGGGCAACTGGAACTGCTCGACATTACCATTGAGCCACGGGCGGACTTCATATTCGCGGGGCGGACTGACACGCTTGAGGCCGTCAACGTCTCGAATGGCCAGATGCTCTGCCTCATCAAAAACATGTCCGGCGCCCCGGCAGCTGCGCACGCATACTTGGCCACGTACACCTATCGCGTCCCGCCGACTGCGCAAGGTGATTTCGTTGTGGACTTCCTGCTCAACGAAGCGGCTGGCGATCAGACGATGATGGTCGCGGCCAACAACGGTCACGTCGAAGTTGGCGCCACCGCGCCGGGGGTGCTGGCCACGACGGCGGCGGTTCCGTAGAATGCGCAGACAGGCACGGCAGCATCGGAAGGCAGTGACGATGCTGCCGTGTCTGCGTTTGGATCGCCGTGCCGACTGTACGGGGACACACGGGTCGTCGGGGGGGCACGAGATCGGCACGCTCAGCGCCGCGGCGCCATGGCCAGTGACAATCATGCGCCCTCAACCACTGAGACATGAAAACGCTACGCGGATGGCGTGGACCATGCTCGACCTCATCCCGAATACCGGTAACCGAAACGCGATCAACGCGCGGGTGTTGGCCGAGGCGGGCGGCAAGCGATACCGGCGCGAAGTGAAGCCACACGCGGGGTATCTGACCAGCAACGACCCGCGCGTGCACATCGGATTGGCGGACGCCACCGTCATCGACCGCTTGACCGTGACTTGGGCGGATCAACCGGTGGAATCGTGGACGCAGCTTCCGGTCAATCGACACCTGCGTTTGAAGCAAGGCACATCGCCGCGCTTCGACGGATAAGCCCCATGATTAGGCAGTCGTCTCCCGAAGTAGTTTCCGGCGTTGGCCGCTTGGCGGTCAATCTCGTTCTCTTGGTCGTCGTGATCGCCGGTGTCGCGTATATGGTGAGTTGGCCGGTCGAACAGCCTGCGCGCCCCGAATCGGTCGAATCGAACGCCGTTGCGACGGCGCCGCCGGATCCCGTTTACGAGATCGACGAAGGAGCGGTACGCGTCGCACACATTGACACAACCGAGTTGACCCGTTGGTGCCGATCCGTGGGTCTGCCCGATCCGCCGGAGATACCGGTGGCTGAAGCCGCGGTGGCTGAGGCGCTACTTACGGCCATGCACCGCGCCGCCGAAACGCGATCCACGGAGGACTACGGCGTTGTCGGGCAGGTCTGCGAGAGTCTCGATTGCCCGCGAACCGCCCGGGAGTACTTTGCGCTGGCGACGAAGAAGGACCCCGGTGATTTCCGGTGGCATTATTATCTGGGCTGCCTGCATCAGGACGCGGGGGCACGCGACGATGCCATCGAGGCGTTTCTACGGGTTCTTCAACGCAACGCCGACTACGCGATGACGCACGCCCGCCTCGGTCAGCTCTACCTCGAAGCGGACCGACTGGACGACGCGCAACAGAGTCTCCTGCACTACGAGGCCCTTCAGCCCACGGATTGGCTCGGCGCCGTGACGCTAGCCCAAGTTGAACAGTTCTGACCGTATTTGGATTTCTTTGCGGTTCGAATCGCATCTTGTGAGGTGTGCGTGGGGTGTTGGCGCGCCGGAGGCTGTGTAGTCACGACCTGCCCCGTTGCTTTCGCGTGTTTTCAAG
>JAJDDU010000278.1 GCA_029260155.1 Phycisphaerae bacterium
CCAACTCGAACAGCAAAACCCTCGCCAACGACCAGAAATCCGCGATTGGACGAAAAACCGATATGGCAAGATTACGAAACAAAGCGATTTGAAAGCGTCACTGCAATTCGTTGTTCTGCTCCGGCTGCCCGTGCTCGGTGATACGCGTAACGCCGCCGTCGCCGTCGGCCCGGTGCTTGCGATTGGGCGCCGGGCGAGCTCACCGCTACCCCATGTGCCACACGCTAGGCAGCCGGACCCTCAGCCGGTTATTATCCCCTTGACACGCTTCGCCTGGACGGCTACCTTGGCTTGCGGTTCATGTTCGGCGTCGGCGATTCGTCTGGGTCGTTGGCATCGGATACGCATCGCGCAAGCGGCGGTGAGGCTGGCGTACAGTTGGTCGACCTGCGGTTGCCCGAGATTTTGTTGAGCGCTTCCCCGTACCCGGGGACGTGATTCCCGAAGTACACGCCCCGGAGTTTGGTAATGTCCGGAGCACGTTTTCCGGCCTCTGTGTCTGGCTGGTTTGTGGTTCAACGGGGCCATCGCCCGGTCGGCAGAGTGTGAATTCAGGATCTGACCAACGGGTGCCAATACCCCGGAAGCTTATCGTCGGCGTAGCCGGCGGTGTCGCGTCCGGGAAATCTCTGGTTGCGGAGATGCTCGCGGAGTGCGGTGCGAAGGTCATCGATTCCGACGAACTCGTGCATCGCGAGTTGGCTGATCCCGAAGTCATCGAGACCTATCGTCGGTGGTGGGGTGATCGCGTTTGCACTGCCGACGGATGCATCGATCGGGCTGTCGTCGCGGATATTATTTTCGGTGATCGACGCCAGCGCGAACGGATGGAAAAGTTCCTCTATCCGCGACTGGAAGAGAAACGCAAGGAGCTGATGGCCCGGTTCGACGCCGAGCCGTCCGTGAGAGCGACCGTCATCAATGCTCCGCTTCTCTTTGAGGTCGGGCTGCACGAGATTTGCGACGTTGTCGTTTTCGTGGATTCGCGGCGTGAAGATCGTCTTTCACGCGCCCAGGAAACACGCGGTTGGAACGAGCACGAGTTTGACCGGCGGGAGAAGTTGCAGAATCCGCTGGACACGAAACGTAAAGCCGCCGATTATATACTGGACAACAACTCCAGCACCGGCGCGCTGCGTTCTGCAGTCAGAGCTTTATTGGATCGCCTGACCGCGGAACGTTCTAGGGCCCAGCAGTCACCCTGATGCGAACCCGAGACACCGACGTTCGGTTGTCCACAAGAGCTTCAATTGATTAACAAAAAAGAACAAAGACCCCATTCCGTCCCGCCGGTTCATCCGGTGGGTCCAAACCAGTGAAACGATTCACGATTCCAGGAGGTTGAGTCCATGGCGAAAGCCAGTTCAGGTCGTCCCAAGACCACCAAGAAGAAAGCCGCTCCGGCGGAAGAGCCCAAAGAGATCGAACAGGTGAGCGAGGAGGCTCACGAGGAGGTCATGGTTGCCGAAAAGGAGAAGCCCGAAGTCCGTGACGTCATAATCGGGCAACCCGGAGGCTCCGACGAAGACATCGACGGCGATCCCATCGCCGCCGTTGACGCCGAAACGCACGCCAAGTACGAAGAAATCAAGCGCGGCGAAACGCACATAACAGCCCTGCAGAAAATGACCGTCAGCGATCTCCATGAGATCGCCAAAGCCGACGGACTCATGGACTATACCGGGCTCAAAAAGCAGGATCTCATCTTCAAGATCCTCAAGGAACGCATCCGCCAAAACGGTCTGATGTACGGCGAGGGCGTCCTTGAAATCCTCCCCGACGGCTTCGGATTCCTTCGCTCACCCGAGTACAATTACCTGCCCTGTCCCGACGACATCTACGTCAGCCCCTCGCAGATTCGGCGGTTCGGACTGCGCACCGGGCAGGTCGTGGTCGGCCAGATCAGACCCCCCAAGGAGTCGGAGCGGTACTTCGCTCTTCTCCGCGTCGAAGCCATCAACTACGAAGATCCCAACCTCGTCACCGAGAAGACCAACTTCGAGGATCTCACCCCGCTGCATCCCGAGGAGCGACTGATCCTCGAAACCGATCCGGCCGAACTCAACATGCGCATCGTTGATCTGGTCACGCCGATCGGTAAGGGCCAGCGTATGCTCATCGTCGCACCGCCCAGGACGGGCAAGACCGTGCTGTTGCAGAAGATGGCCAACGCCATCTCGCATAACCACCCCCATGCTTACGTCATCATTCTGTTGATCGACGAACGCCCGGAGGAGGTCACCGAGATGCAGCGCGCCACCACAGCCGAGGTCGTCAGCTCGACGTTCGATGAGTCTTCCTCCCGCCACGTTCAGGTGGCAGAGATGGTCATCGAAAAAGCCAAACGCATGGTCGAATACGGCAAGGATGTCGTCATCCTGCTCGACTCGATCACGCGACTGGCCCGCGCTTACAACACCGAAGTACCCCACTCCGGCAAGATTCTCTCCGGTGGTGTCGATGCCAACGCCCTGCAGAAGCCCAAGCGTTTCTTCGGCGCCGCGCGAAACATCGAGGAGGGTGGCTCGCTCACCATCATCGCCTCCGCGCTCGTCGATACCGGAAGCAAGATGGACGAGGTCATCTTCGAAGAGTTCAAGGGCACCGGCAACAGTGAGTTGCACCTTGACCGTCGCTTGGTTGATCGTCGCGTCTGGCCTGCCATCGACATCCCCGCGAGCGGAACCCGCAAGGAAGAACTGCTCATGGTTCCCAAGGAGTTGGAGTTGATGTACAAGCTGCGCCGCGTTCTGGCAGACATGAACGTCGTCGAGTGCGTCGAGCTGCTTCGCAATCGCCTGGGCAAGGTCAAGAGCAACGCCGAGTTCCTCATGACCATGAACTTGGCATAGGCAATCGCGCCACACAACGAACGCTACGAAATGCCCGCCCACTCGGCGGGCATTTCTCATTTAACAGCCGACCACGACATCAACCAGGCACGCGGAGGGAGGTGCCGGAAAGTCAGTTCGACTGAAAAACGCCGTTTTTGCGTCAAAAACACGGTCTTTTCCGCTGCCGCTTCAAGGAAAAACACCTATTTCTTTGGCATTTTCTCCGGTTTTGGGCTTGAAACGGCCCCGCGAAGTGTGGTAAACTCCTGCATGTGAACGAGGCTCCGCTGCGAGGGTTCGGTAGGAACCCCTGGGGTCGCCAGCGTTAGAATACAACCGAGTCTGGGTCGTTTTGGGAAGACGGCTCGGCCGGGCGCGATAGGGATAGAGAGAGAGCAATGTCCGAGTGTTACTCGGTCGTGCTCTCTCTTTTTTTTATGGCCCGGTAAAGTCTTTCGGTTTGATGAAGGAAAGTGAACGTTCCTAAGTTATTTGAGGAGGCTGAATATGAAGAAAGTTTTGGTAGCTGCCGTCGCACTCGGGTTGGTTGCGTCGGTTGGCATGGCGGATGTAACGCTCAGTTACGATCCAAGCACCATCAATCCAGGTGAGGCGACCGACATCGCGGTTTCACTCATCGCGAACCCCGGCGCGCCGGTGAGCGTCGGAGCCATGGGTTTCGACTACGACGGTTCGAGCGATGCATGGACCAACATCAACCCGACCGGTTTCAGCTGGACGCCGGCCACGGTGAATGATCCGAATTCGTGGTTCGCCACGTCGGACCTTCCCAACCCGCAGGCGGTGGCGTTCTTCCCCGGTGCGGCGATTGATGTTCCGGATGGTGCTGGCATTGAGATCGCCACGCTGTCGGTCAACGCAGTCGACCACGCCGCTGTCACTGAGTACTCGTTCGCCGCGAACATGACGGTCGCGGACGAGAATGTTTCGCCGCTGAACGTCAAGGGCGGAGATCCCGCGACGATCACCGTGACTCCCGAGCCCACGACCCTCGGCCTCTTGGCCATCGGTGCTCTGGCAGTCGTCCGTCGCAAACGTCGCTAGATCGAATCGGCGACATGGTTTTGCCTCCATCAGGCCGCGTGCGATCCAGCACGCGGCCTGTTTTCACTTTTACG
>JAJDDU010000279.1 GCA_029260155.1 Phycisphaerae bacterium
CGTCTCGGACGTTCGTGACGCGAAACACACGCCCGTCTATACCTTCTTCGTCCGAATCCCCCTCGTTCTTTGTGTTGTCCGGAAGCACGACCTTGTTGAGTTGTTCCACGAGACTGTTCTTGTTGGTGGCGAGAATCGGGATCGTGCCGATCCTTCCGTCGTACCCGAAGGCCGCCCGGATGGAGTCCATCACCTCCTGGAATCTCTGGTCCTTCTTCATCTCGCTCATCGACACCAAAATGACGAAGAAGCACAGCAAGAGTGTCATCATGTCCCCGTACGTGACCATCCAGTCCGGGGCGCCTGCAGGTGCTTTTTTCTCTTTTCGGGCCATTGAAGTCGGCTCTACGCGGCGGCTTTGTCTTCTTCGCTGGAACCCCGCAAGCGGTGCGGCAGGAACGTCTTCAACTTCTGTTCGACGATACGCGGATTGTCGCCCGCCTGGATGGCCATGATCCCCCGGATGACGATCGCTTTGATGAGCAGTTCCTCTTGGCTTCGCAAGCCCAGCTTGTCGGCCAGTGGAAGCGCGAACATGTTGGCGATCATCGAACCGTACAGTGTAGTCAGCAGAGCCACCGCCATCGCAGGACCGATCGTCGACGGATCATCCATGCCGCCCAACATGATGACCAGCCCGACCAACGTACCGATCATGCCGAACGCCGGGGCGTATTTTCCCAACGCCTCAAGCAGACCTTTGCCATCGGAGTGGCGCTCTGCAAGCGAATCGAGCTCGCCCGTCAACATCTGTTCGACCAGCGCCGGGTCCGTCCCGTCAACGGCCATCTGAACACCGCCAACGATGAACGGGTCGTTGATTTCGCTCACGACGCCTTCCAACGCCAAAATGCCGTCGCGACGGGCTACCTCCGCGTATCGAACCAAGTCAGAAATCAGCGTGTTGGGATCCTGCGGTTTCGTAAACACCGTTTTCTTCAGAACACCGGCCAGACCGAGCACATTTTTGAGCGGGAAGCACATCAGCACAGCCGCCACCGAACCGCCCCCCACGATGGCGAAGGACGCAGGGTCGATGAACGTAGTGATATTGGTCTTGGACATGATCGCCCAAAGCACCAGGCTGAAGCCCGTTATCAGGCCGATGATGGTTGCGATATCCATGCAGCTACCTCAGTCGATACGATCACGGCGTAACGCCGCCGACACCTCAGTGATATCGTCGTCTTGGGCCCCGCCCTTCACGGACGGAGAATTCCCGAGCGCACGCCCTCTCTGTCTCTCAGACAACCTGGAAATTTCGGACCCTGCGCGCGTAATCGATCGCCTTCTCCACAACCTCTTCCACCGTTTCCCGGACCATCATGTGGTCGCCGTTGATCAGCGTAATGAGCGTGTCGGGTGTGGCTTCAATCATCTTGATGAGGTCGGCGTTTACCACGACGCTCCGAGTGTTCAGTCTTGTCAAGAAAACCATGCGACACTACCTCACCAGCAGCATCAGTTCCTGCAGCATGTCATCGGCTGTCCGCACCGTTCGACTCGCTGCGGAAAAACCGGTCGACGCCGTGATTAGACCGATAAGCTCGCGAGACAGATCGACGTTTCCCAACTCCAACTGCCTCGAGTTAATCTGCCCGGCCGCACCGGCAAGGGGGGCGGCAATCATGGCCTCACCTGAATTCACACCGATCGTGTATGTATTCTGACTCTGAGCGACCAAGCCCTGATCGTTCGCGAACGTCGCCAACGCAATCTGGCCGAAAACACGATCCTGCCCATTGTTAAACGTGCCCGTAATCACGCCATCCGGCTCCACCTCAAACCCGGTCAACGTCCCGATCAAGAACCCGTCGCTCGTGTCCATCTGGAATTCCGAATCGCGGCCCTCGGCACTGAGGCCGGTCAACGCGGAAAAATCGACCGAAAAGGCCAACGGCGTGACCGCGCCGGTCGCGTCGCGCGCGATGGACAGGTCCGTCCCCGTCGCTTCGACGAAGCGCCCGTCCGTGTCGAAGCTGATCGTCCCACCGCCGATCGCGGATCCAGGATCCGTGTCGCCGGCAGACTCACCCGTAAACCGCCAAGTGGTCCCCGCGTTGCTCTTCGATTCGAGCGTCAGTCGCAACCGAACATCAACTTCCGATCCCAAAGAATCGACTACCCTGAAGCTGGTCGCCGCCCCTGCACCGGTGGCCGCCGTCGTGTCGAACACGAACGGAGTCGCACTGTTCGTGCTGTTGCGAATGGACCCTCCGGTGAAGTCTAGCCCATTGGCTTGTCCGGCGTTCGACCGAATCACAAATGCCCCGGCGAGGGACGTCGTCCCGTCTCCGATGGTCACGCCCGGAGACCCAATGGCCGTACCGCTCGTGTCGATCCCCAGCGCAGATTCCACAAACGACGCGAGGTCACCCAACGTCGTCCCGTTGGTTCCCACGACAAAGTCAGCGTCTGCAACACGGATGTCGCCCTTGGTAACGTTTGAGATTCTGACGACGTCGGCATTACTGAACAGTGGCTCGCCGTTCGCATCGACCAGAGCGGACAGCGCCGTTGCCGCCGTGGCGGCGGCGCCGCCCGAAACCGTCAACGGGGCGGACTCCGAAATCGAACCGGACGTAGCAACATCGCCGGCCGCGTTCAGATTCCCGCCCATCACTGCGCGCGTGGTGGCGGCGGCATCCGACGTTACTCCCAACGGAATCTCCAGATCTCCCAGATTGCCCGCGTCGATCGTTCCGTCCTCCGACGCACCGAACCCCTGCACAAACGATCCTTCCGGCGTGGTCAAGAGGTTTTCGGTGTTCAGGTTGAAACCCCCGGCCCGCGTGAATGCCTGCGACTGAGCGGGGGTATTGAGCACAAAGAACCCGTTGCCCTCAATCGCCATGTCCGTCACCACGCCGGTCTGCTGCGTGGTTCCCTGGTTGAAGTTCTTCTGCACGGTGGCTACCCCGCTGCCATAGCCAATCTGCAGCGGATTGGTCCCCCCCTGATTCTCATCCGGCGCAGTGCCGCCCCTGATGGTCTGCACGTACAGAGTCTCAAAGAGTGTCCGCGACGACTTAAAGCCGGTCGTGTTCAGGTTGGCGACGTTGTTACCGATCGTGTCTACCGATACCTGATTGCTCTTGATGCCCGAAAAACCTGTCAATATCGCGTTCGTCAGCGACATGTCCGTCCGTCTCCACCAATGCGGGATCAATCTCCCGCCTGTTGATTCCCATCCGCGTGCCCTCCTGGCAACAAGGCACCAGGTCACTCCGAACCTGGCAACACACAATTCCTAGACGACCGGAATCAAGTCCCTCATGCTCAACTCTTCCCCGGTATCGAGCTCCAACATGGAACGCCCGCCGTCCTCGATACGCAGTCCCGTCACGATTCCCTCAATCACGCGCGACGGATCGGCTCCCGCTGAGTCATGGCCGCGAACTATTTTCCCCACCAGCAACTCCGGATTCGCATTCGGGTCAGCCACCAGACGCAGACTGTCCATCGGCAGCGTCGCGCCGCCGTCCAGGTGCAGCATCGCGGCTCCGGCGTCGTCGAACGAAACACTGCTCACCCTACCCGCAACCGTCTGTGGCCCGATCGTGCCATCATCTGACACTCCGCTTACATCCTTGCCGATCAGTGCAGCCGCAGCGCTGTATCGCTGCTGACCGGTCAGCGCGTGCAGCGTTTCAGTCAGTGACGTCGAAAGCTCAATCTCCCGTATCGAAGACAACTGATCCAACAGCGCCTGATTGTCGGTCGGCTCCAGCGGGTCTTGATTGGTCAACTGCGTGATCATCAGTTGAAGAAAGTCGCCCGCATCGAGGCCGTCCACTCCAGCCGAGGGCGCAGCCCCTGATTGGCCTGCGGCGGTAAGAGCTTGAACTTCCATTTGCTTGTCCTTTCTCGCGAACAGTTCGCCACTGAATCAAATACGAACATCCAAACGCAATTCGCCCACGTGCTCCGTGACGCTACCGCCGGATTCAGAGACCGCGCGGGCCAAAGCCCGCATCTCGGGGCGTTCCTGCTTCGCTGTGTCTTGCCGGTCGCGGCCGTGCTGTCCACCATCCGAAGGGTTCGTGGACGCCTGCCCCGCGTCACTATCAAGCGATCCGCTGTTGGAATCACCGCCCCCCGGACGGTTTCCGACCTGTGACTCACCGTCCCCAGGCCCGTGGAACGCCAACCGCTGGACCTTTACGCCTTGCTGCTCAAGGGCGGAGCGAAGCTCGTCGACTTGAGACGTCAAAACGCGCCGGGCGTCGTCGGTCTCCGCCGTCACACGCACTTGAAGCGTGTCATCTTTCAAATGCATACGGACCCGAACGTGGCCAAGCGCCGGCGGGTCCAGTTCAATACGTGCGACTGTTTCCTTCCCACGAGCCCCCGCCTGTACCGTCTTGACGATACGATCGATGGCGGCGCGCTGCTCCGGCCGTTTGGGGATGACCTCGCGCGCCTGCCGAACGGCGGGGGCGGGGCGCGTGCGACTTGGCGTCGCGTCACGCAATTGCGCTGCGCTCCTCGTGCCGACGACTCGTTGTGCAGATACCGTTGAGACCGGCGCACGCGTCGCTTGGATGCGGGCTGGCGAAGGAGTCGTCGCACGCTCCTGAGACGACACCGCGCTCACTGCCGTAGCTTCCGCGCCTTGAGCGCCCGCCGCGTGGCGACGGGGATTGCCATCCGCGATGGGCGGCGATTCACCCTTTGCTGGGACGCGCTGATCCGTCGTCGCCGGCTGCGAGCTTGCGGGTTTGGGGCTCGTTGACTGCTGCTGTGGCGTTGTTTGCTGCGACTTGTGTGCCTCGCCACCAGCTGGAGTCGTCTGATCGCTCGATGCTCCTTGGTCGTTGATGGGGGCTCGTAGACCCTCTGGGCGTGACCCGTCGGCGTCGGACGGAACTTGCGAACCAGAGATGCGCGATCCCGTGGGCGTGCGCGACGCACGATCATCCGCCTTCATGCTCGACAGTCGGTCCGCCCGGGCGTCCACCGGGACCGCCGTTCCACCAAGCGCGACGTTCGTGCCATGGCGGCGCTGGACGCCGACATTGCCCGCCGCCTGTGCAACATGGAGCAGTTCCTCGAACGCTGAAACAGGGGAAGGCTCGCGTCCTGCGCGGTTCGCGCTCGGCGGGCTTGCAACGCGTTCGATCGCGGCGATTTGCATGGACAACGCTCCTAAGCTGCTGGTTTCTCACCGATGTTGTTCGCAGACTTCATGTCCGACAACAAGTTCATGACCGTCGTTATCTTCGCGTTTTCCGTTCCGCTCTTGGCCGCTTCAACGATCTTCTTGACCTTGCGCGTGCTCAGTTCAAAGAAAATGCGGGCCACATCGGCATCGCTCATGGTCATGAGCTGCCCCAACGCCGCTTTCGGTTTGAGCGCGGAGATCACGCTGACCTGCTTGGCGTAGCCTGCCACCGCTTCACGCTGCGTTTGAGCTTCGCGTTCTTCGCGTTCGAGACTCTTGAGTTTCTCAAACTCCTCGCGACGTCGATCCACATCGAGCCGTGCGGTATTGATCAGCTTCAAACGTTGCTCGATCTGAGTCCGGTAGCGTTCGGCGTTGCGCCAAGCGATTTCATCCTCGACCCGCCGCTGCTCCGGCGAAGCATCGGTGCGCACGATTCGTTCCGCGTCAGGCGAGGTCGCTTCGGTGAGTTCCTCTCCTGTCTCCTCACCGGCCACGTCCGCATCCCCACGCAGGACGGCCGCGGCGCCACGCACCCGTTCCGCGTCGAGCTTTCCCGTGGTGAAAAAGTACCACGTCCCGCCGGCGAGCGCCAGGAGATTCAGCAACGCAAGCGCCGCAGCCGCGTGGTATGTCTTCTTGATGATGCCCATCGCTGCCGATCAACCTCCAAACAGGGTCGCACGCCTGTTGTCGCGCGCCTGCCGCAAACACACCGTCGCCGCCACTTCATCCTCTGCGAACCGCTCCTGCCGAGCGGCCGCCGTAACGTGATCCGCGAGACGCCGCTCACGCAGCTTCTCAATCGCCTTGCGCTCGGTTGCGCGCCGTGCCAACTCGCCGCGTTTCAAGTCGACTTGCAACGCAACACGCTGGATCTCCACGTGCTGCTCCACGACGCGTTGCTTCAGGTACGCACGCCACCGCTGCTCCAGCATCGCGGTCGACGCGTCGATCGACGTACCTTCGCGATCGCAACGCGCATCGGACAGCGTCTGTTCAACGCGTTCTTGCAAGGCGGCCAACACGTCTCGACTCCGACCCAGATCCCGCACACTCTCGGCCACGATACGACGCTGCTCGTCCTCGCGCCGTTTTCGCAAAGTCAGAAGCGCCTCCAGACGGAACTCGAATCGCTTGGCCATGGTCGTTCCCTAAGCTGCCGCGTTCTCAGCCTCTATCGCTTCCGATGACCCATTCAAGCGCGCCTCGGCCACGACTATCTCGTCGTGAAGCGCCAACAATTTCGCACGTGTCTCATCCACGCCGGCCCGCTCCTTACTAGACTGCTGAAGAAACGCGTCGACGCGAGGCTTCATCTCGACCGCCAAGTCGAAGTGCGGTGTCGTCCCCTTGGCGTACGCGCCAATATTGACCAAGTCCTTGATATCCTCCCACACGGCGAGCACCCGACGCACGGCACGGGAGGCCTCGATGTGACGCTCGTCCACCACGTCCACCATCACCCGGCTTATGCTCTCGAGAACGGAAACCGCCGGATAATGACCAGCATTGGCCAGATCCCGACTCAGCCACACGTGCCCGTCGAGAATGCCCCGAACGGCATCGGATATCGGTTCATTGATATCGTCACCCTCCACCAGAACGGTGTAGACCCCCGTGATACTCCCGCGTTCCGTTCTGCCGGCGCGTTCCAAGAGTCGCGGTAACGTGGCGAAGACGCTGGGCGTGTATCCCTTCGTCGCGGGCGGCTCGCCCACGGCCAACCCGATCTGCCGCAACGCCATGGCTGCCCGCGTCACCGAATCCATTAGGAGAAGAACGTGCTTACCCTGATCGCGAAAATACTCCGCGATGGCAGTGGCCACAAAGCAGGCGCGAACCCGCAACACAGGTGACTCGTCCGCCGTGCTCACGACCATCACACTGTTGGCCAACCCCTCCTCGCCAAGATCCTTACGCAGAAAATCGCCGACTTCCCGGCCGCGCTCGCCGACGAGCGCGATCACCGTGACATCGGCGTCGGTATTCCGTGCGATCATCCCCATCAATACGCTCTTGCCCACGCCCGTCCCCGCGAACAGGCCCAAGCGTTGTCCGCGACCCAGCGTGTGCATGGCATCGATCGAACGCACTCCGGTGGAAAGCGTGGTTTCTATGGGTCGTCGCGACAACGCCTGTGGCGGGTCGGTATGAACGGGGTACATGCCTTGAGAACGTATAGGCCCTTTGCCGTCCACCGGTGTGCCCAGCCCGTCGAGCACGCGGCCCAACAATCCGTCGCTCACGCCAAGTTGCTCAATCGACGGAGCACTCGTCACCACGTCACCCGCTGCCGTGCCCGCAGGATCACTCATTGGCATGAGCATCGTGCGACCACTGCTAAACCCGACAACTTGGGCATGCACTCGGTCGCACCGCTCGGGCGCAATCGTGCACGCAGCGCCGATGGGCAGCGGCAACCCCTCTGCAATGATGACCAAACCGGAGACTTCGACAACACGCCCGGTCACACCAACCAACCGCGACCGCCGCAACGTCTCCATCTGACTTGCAAACATCGTTGTCATGCGCCGCCCCCGTCCGCATCTTCCGACTTTCGACTCTCCCCGAGCAGGAGTTCCACCATCTGTTCGAGCTGCCTGTCAAGCGTGGCGTCCACGCGCGTCCGCGATGACTGAATCACGCAGCCGCCGGGAGCAATACTCGCGTCTTCGACAACCGTGGTGTGCGTCTGTCGCGCAAGTCGCTCCGCCAGTTTCGCCGCATAGCGATTCATGGATTCGACATCGATGGGATTCACGCGAATGGCGATGTCCGTCGACGCATCAATGTGTAGCAGTGCTTCCGCCGCCACAGCCTCAACCACGCCGCGATCAACTACCCCCGCATGTTTGGTGATGCGTTCCGCAATCGCCACCGCCAGTTCCAACGCATCATGCCGGGCTTGAATCAGGAATTCGGCTTTGCGGGTGTCGAAGGCAGCTACGACTTCGCTCAACGTCGACAGCAGCGAATCCTGTTCGCCGGAAAAACGCCCGCGAGCCTCCTCAAACGCCTGGGCAT
>JAJDDU010000280.1 GCA_029260155.1 Phycisphaerae bacterium
CGTGCTCGAGAGGACCGCTGCCGGCGGGCGCGGTGGGCGCTTCTCGATCCTTGGATTCGATGCCGTCGACACCGTCGAATTCGCTGCGTCGAGCGTGGCAGACTGGGTTGCGAAGCTGGCGGATCGGATTGGAACCGGCGACCCGCAATTCAGTCACCCCGGGCTTCCCTTCGTCGGCGGTTGGGTCGGTTTCATCGCCTACGAAGCCGGGCCCGCCCTGGAGAACGTGCCGTGTACAAAACCGCGCGATCTCGGACTGCCGGCGGTGCGTTTCTCTCTGTACGACACCGTCGCGCTGTACGATCATTCTGACGATACTTGGTCGCTCGCCGCCGTCGAAACACGTGGGCATCGCGGGCGTCCTCCAGCACGGGACCGCATCGATCGCTTGGCCACCATCCTACGAAGCGCCGCCACACCGCCTGAAATCGACTGGTCGCTTCGCTTGAGCGAAGAGCCGGTCGCGACCATGTCGCGCGAAGATTACTTCGATCGGGTCGATACCGCGAAGCGCTACATCACCGCCGGCGACATTTATCAGGTCAACCTGACGCAGCGCTTCTCCACACGCACAACGGCTTCGCCGATCGAGCTCTACCGCCGACTCCGCGTCGCCAATCCGTCGGCCTATGCAGCCTTGCTGACCTATGGAGACGCGGCCATCCTCAGCGCATCGCCCGAGCTGTTCCTCGATTTTCGTGACCGTCGAATCGTTACGCGCCCCATCAAGGGCACACGTCCACGAGTCGGTGACGTCGTTCTGGACGCCGTTCGCGGCCACGAGTTGCTCACCAGTGAGAAAGACCGCGCCGAACTGACCATGATTATCGACCTCATGCGAAACGACCTCGGCAGAGTGTCAGACTTTGGCACGGTTCGGGTCGAGTCGTTATTCGAGCTCGAAGCCCATCCCACAGTGTTGCACCTCGTTTCGACGATCACCGGGCGTCTGCGTTCGGAATTGAGTTGGCCCGATCTGCTGCGCGCGACGTTCCCCGGAGGCTCGATCTCCGGGTGCCCCAAGATCCGTGCGATGCAGATCATCGACGAATTGGAAACCACCGAGCGCGGCGTCTACTGCGGATCGATCGGATACATAGGTCTCGACGGCTCGATGTGTCTGAACATCGCCATTCGCACCATGGTGCTCGATTGCGGAGCGTTGCACTTATTTGGGGGCGGCGCCATCGTCGCGGACAGCCAACCGCAGTCGGAGTACGAAGAAACTTTCGCGAAGATCGCCGGCCTGACGCGCGCCTTGCGCGGGCGTCACCCGCTGTCCTCAAGCGGCGGCGCACTCAGGGAGCGCTCAGCATGAATCGGTCCGTCTATCTCGACGGCGCGTTCGTTCCAGCGGGCGACGCACAGATCAGCGTCTACAACGGAGGGTGGCTCCACGGGGCCGGCCTGTTTGAAACCATGCGCGCAGAACGCGGGCGCATCTTTCGGCTTGATAGACACGTTGATCGGCTCGTGGCGTCCGCCGAAAAGCTGCTGGCCCCGCTCGATCGCGCATTCCTGCCGGATACCAACGCTTGGCGACGGCTGTTGAACGACAACGGACTCACCGACGCCCGCGTGCGACTGACCGTCACCGCCGGCGACATGCTCGGTGGCGTCGGAAACGGCCGAGACCGGCCCCTGACCGTCTGTGCCACCGTCGCGCCCTTGGCTGCCTATCCGCGCGAGCTGTACGAGGTAGGGTCGACCGTGGCCATCTCGAATTACCGGCAGTCGTCCACCGATCCGTTGATCGGCCACAAGACGACCAACTACCTCGCGCGACTGTTGGCCATCAAAGAAGCGAATCGCAGCGGGTGCGGCGAGGCACTGTGGTTCACTCCCGACAACTTATTGGCTGAGGGATCGATCAGCAACGTGTTCGTGGTCCGGGACGGCAACGTTGCCACGCCGCCGCTCGACACGCCGGTGCTGCCCGGGATCGCCCGCGCCGTTGTGCTCGAACTCTGCGCCGCGGATTCAATCAAGACCGCGCAGGAGGCGATCAACATCAATCAGCTACTCGACGCCGACGAAGTCTTCCTGACAAACTCGATCATGCAGGTGATGCCGGTATGCCGCGTCGAAAAACGTGACATCGGCAGCGGTCGTCCCGGACCCGTCGCGCAGGGGTTGCTATCGCGGTATCGCGAATGGGTCGAGCGGGAGTGCAAGACCGATGGCTAGAAGTACACAGAAAACACGATTGTCGGACGCGTGTGCAGCCATGGAGACGATCGCCCCGTTGCGCCTCGCCCAGAGCTGGGACAACGTCGGACTGCTCGCCGGCGACCTCGAAACAGCCATCCGCCGCGTGCTGCTGTGCATCGACCTGACCCCCGTCGTCGTCGACGAAGCCGTGCGAAAACGCGTGCAACTCGTGATGGCCTATCACCCGCCGCTTTTCAAACCGATACACCGCCTGACGACGCCGGGAACCGACACCGCTGCTTTGCTGTTCCGCTGCATCGAAAAGGGCATCGCCGTCTATTCAGTACACACCGCACTCGACGCAGCCGAGGGCGGGACCAACGATCGCATCGCCGAACTCTGCGGCATCGCACAAGCGCAGCCTCTTGAGTTCGTCGGCGGAGAAGGCGCGTACAAGGTCGTCGTCTTCGTGCCGGCTGAGCACGTCGACGCCGTGGCCGACGCCATGTTCAAAGCTGGCGCCGGGTGGATCGGCGACTACGAGCGATGCAGCTTTCGCACGCCCGGGACCGGGACGTTTCGCGGCGGAAAATCGACCAACCCGACCATAGGCCGCGCGGGGCGGAACGAAACGATCGACGAAGTTCGCCTGGAAAGCGTGACACCGCGAAGCGCCCTGCCCGCCGTCATCGACGCGATTCGACGTGTTAACCCATACGACGAGCCTGCGTTCGATATCTATCCGATGGCGAAAGTGCCAACCCGTGGCATTGGCCGATACGGAAATCTGCCCAAGAGTGTCACACCGGCGACACTTGCGCGACGACTCAAAAAGGCGATAGGCGCCGGCTACACGCAAATCGTCGGCAATCGCGATCAGCAAGTGACACGGGCTGTCATTTGCGTCGGGTCAGCCGGCTCGCTGCCGTTCAAGTTGTCCTTGAGCGATCGCGACGTCATCATCACTGGGGAGATTCGCCACCACGACGCCCTGACCATCGAGCGTCACGGCTGCTCCGCCGTCGCCCTTGGCCACTGGTCCAGCGAGCGACCCGTGCTCGAACCGTTCGCCCGCGCGCTGAGCGAGCGATTGCCCGCGTTGGAAGTGATTGTAAGCGAGGCTGACCATGACCCATTCGTCGCCGTCTGATCAAAGCCGCGCGCCCAACGCCGTCATTCTGCTCTCCGGAGGGATCGACTCCACAACGACCGCCGCCGTCGCGATCGATCGAGGCTTTTCCCTACATGCCCTCACCATCCAATACGGCCAGCGCCACGACGTTGAGCTAAAAGCCGCCGAGCGGGTCGCCCGCGCTTTGAAAATCGAGCGACACATCGTGCAAGCCATTGACCTGCGTGTCTTCGGTGGGTCAGCCCTAACCGACGATCTCGACGTTCCGCTCGATCGCGACGAAAACGTAGTGCCCGGCGACATCCCGATCACCTACGTACCCGCCCGCAACACAATATTTCTGGCTCACGCGCTGGCGTTTGCGGAGACGGTCGGCGCGTTCGACATCTTCATCGGTGCCAACGCAGTCGACTACAGCGGGTATCCCGACTGCCGACCGGAGTTCATCGCAAAGTTCGAGGAGTTGGCCAACCTCGCCACCGCGGCGGCAGTCCGCGGACAAGGGCGTTTTCGAGTACACGCTCCGCTTCTTGAGTTGCCAAAGGCTGACATTATTCGCGAGGGCGTTCGCCTCGGCGTGGATTTTGGCCTCACGCACAGTTGCTACGCACCGAACAGCCAAGGCTTGGCATGCGGGCGATGCGACAGTTGCATCATTCGCAGAAAAGGCTTCGCAGCCGCCGACATCACCGACCCGACGCGATACGCATAATGGAAGCTGATCCGAGAACAATCTTTGACGATACTCTTGCGATGGCACTCGCGCCGTTGCACATTGACCTGACCGATCTCCAACGCGCGCTGCTGTGGGACTTTCGCTCGCGCGTCGTCGCAGCCAACGAGCAGTTCAATCTCACGCGTATCACCGCGCCGGCTGATTTCGCGGTCAAGCACATCGCCGATTCGCTTTCCGTCGTCGCTTGGTGTCGCGACGCGGGATTGGCCGTCTCGCGCGTGCTCGACATCGGTACGGGCGCGGGCGTCCCCGGCATTCCTCTCGCAATCGCCAATCCGCATTGGCAGGTGACCGCCATCGACGGCACGCTCAAGAAATCGCGATTTGTGAGCGAAGTGGCCAGTGGCCTGCCCCTCGACAACGTGACCGCGCACCACGCTCGCGCGGAATCGTGGCGAGACATCGAACCGTTCGACCTCGTTGTGTCCAAGGCCGTCGGATCGCTTCAACGCACCATCGAGTTCAGCCAGCCCCATCTGGCGCCCGGCGGACGCATCGTCTCGTTCAAGACTCCCGCGATTGCCAAGGACGAGGTCACAGAGGGGCGGGCAGCTGCGCGTAAACTCAGATTGGTCCGGGCGGACGTGTTCTCCTACGAACTTTCGCTGGGTGATGAGACTCTCAGGCGATCACTTCGGATTTTCAGTTAGCGTCGGAACCAATCGCCCCGGTTCCCCGACAGGTTTCGCCAAAAGCGCGGGCGAGCGCAGCCGAATCGTAACGGTGATCAATCGTTCCGCCGCGGGCGTGTCGAGCTTCGTCGCTACCCGAGCCGGCTTCGCCGGAGGCGGAACCAATACGCTGTCCTCATCGATCCGGTCTTGCATGACGCTCGTTTTCATTCGCCCGTGAGGCGCGTTCGTCCTACCGGATACTCGCATACCGTGGTCCTTTTCGGTGAGCGAGTCGACGGACTCCGTTGGCACCATCATCGTGAGCACTAGCTGCGTTTGCGACCAGCCCTCTGTTTGAAGCAAGGCGCCCACAGACAGCTTTACTTCTCGCCGCGCCGACGGACCCGCATCGAACACCGCCACAAGCTGCCGAAGTCGAGTGGCTGGCATGCTGACCTGCCGCTCGACCGAATCGGTCATCGTCGGCGGCGGAGCGTCTCCCGAGTCACCGAATCGAAGCACCGTTTCCAGCAGCGCGTACCACTCCATATTCGCGCTGTGCGTATCTTGCTCGCCCATGAACCGATCGAGACGCTCGCGGCACCATTCGAGATCGCGCGTGTCGGCACAGATAATCTCCAACTCAAGATCGGATGGCGGCGGATTGCGGTACTCGTCCGCCGCCGTCGCAGACAACGCCGCACGCTCACTTTGTTCGGCACGCCACGCATCCACCGCGAACTCGGCTTCTTTCTTGGACGCGCGATACGATGTGGCAACGGTAGGCGTCGTGGCGGGCTCCGCCGTCTCCTGCACAGTCAGCGATCCGAGCTTTGACACAACCGTGTCGGCGCGCGCATCGGCTACCGCGGCATCCATCTCGCGGAACTCGCCACGCCGGCGGCCAGGAAGGACTTTCGGCGTAGCAAGAGTGGGGCGAGTGTCACCCGCCTCTTTGCTGGCCGCGGCGGGCGAACCCCGCCCTACGGCCTCCTCCATCGCGACGGCTGGCGGTGGAAGCGGTTCCTCAATCTGTGCAACCTGCGGCGCCTCTTCCGTGCTAACGCTCAAGGAAAGCCCCCACAGCCCCACCCCGACCGTTAATCCGATGGTGGCCGCTGTTAGCAGCAACGATCGAAACCGGCGCCAAGGGCTAAACGTCGTCGGAGCCGACTCGTCGCCGATCAGGTCGCCGCGTTCGATGGCGGTCATAACGTCGCGGGCTGTTGTCGCGGGCGCCGAGGCGCGCGGCATGGCCCGCACCATCGCCGCCGTCTCGCGCAATCGTTCGAGTTCTGCCCGAGCAGTTGCGTTCTCGCGTAACATCGCCTGTACAGCCGCACGTTCCTTGTCGTCGAGTTCGCCGTCGACGTAGGCGGAGAGTTGTTCAGCCAGTTTGTCGGGATCGTTCATCGTCATCGTCTTCGTCCGATGGTTTGGCGCGACACCCTTGCATCGCACGATCCAGTTCAACCCGCAGCGCGGCGCGGGCGCGGTGCACGCGCGACTTCACGGTCCCAACCGTGATCTCCAGCACTTCGGCGATTGAGTGGTAGTCGAACCCTTCGATGTCCCGCAGGACAAGGACCGCTCGATGGTGTTCGTCAATGCGCCCGAGGGCGTCGGCCACCGCCGCGTGCATCTCCCCATCTTCCGCGCGCGCTGCCGGCGACGGTGATCGCGTGTCCGCCTCGCGTTGCGCAACCGGCGATTCATCGTCCGGCGCGTCATCGAGCGACGTCACCAGCCGCAACTTGGCTCGCTTGCGGTGCGACAACGCCAAGTTCACGGCGATGCGGAAGACCCAAGTGTAAAAACTGCTCTTGCCCGCGAACGTGCCGATCGCCCGGTAGGCTTTCAAGAACGCTTCCTGGGTTAGGTCCGCCGCATCTTCCGTGCTCCGACAGATCCGCCAGCACGTATTGTAGACGCGGTCCTGATACCGAAGGACGAGCCGCCCGAACGCCTGCACATCGCCCGCCTGGGCCTGTTGGACCAGCGAGGCATCATCGAGATGGCTGGTGATCGGATCACGCCGCACGGCAGCTTCCATTACCCCCATTTGACGTCGCAGTCCCCGGATGGTTCCAAAAACGGCGCGGCGTGGCAAAGAAAAACGAGCAGGACAGGGACCGCATCCCCGCGAACCTGGTCCATGATCCTCATCCGCAGATATCGGGTCAATCCAGGCTTCCCCCTATTTGCGGGGCTTGGATTGCGCAGCCTCCTCGAAAAAAAGATCGGTTTCGAGGGCTTGCATTCGGTAGAACCCGCGTTACTATGTAATGAACTTGCGACTCAGTCTCAATTGAGAGGCTGAGTGGGAACAGTAGAAAACGGAGATTCTGATGAACAGATTGGGCTTGAGACTCTTGATTGGCCTGGTTGCACTTTCTGCAGCTGGATTGGACGCTGGCGCCAGCGAGCGGCGGTTCACGTATGTCTATGAAACCACCACGCTGCCCAAGGGCTCGTGGGAATTCGAGAGTTGGGTGACTTGGAAAACGTCCACAGAAGACAATCGGCATTTTGACCGCTTCGATTTTCGTCATGAGATTGAGTATGGCGTAACCGATCGGTTTCAACTCGCGTTCTATTTCGACTGGCGTCACGAGGAGGACCGAGCTCGGGGCGACACGGACCTCACCCGATGGCGCGACGTTGCGATCGAGGGAATCTTCAGTCTGACCGATCCAGTGACCGACCCCATCGGGTTGGCATTGTACGGTGAGGTCAAGGCCGGGCACGAGTTCTTCGAACTCGAAGGCAAGCTGCTCGCCCAGAAGAACATCGGCCCGTTCGTACTGGCGTACAACTTCATCGTCGAAGCGGAATGGGAGGGCAATGATCTTGAGGTGGACAACGGCA
>JAJDDU010000029.1 GCA_029260155.1 Phycisphaerae bacterium
TTTCCCGCCATGCACCAAGTATGCGCGCAAACGCCAGCGAGCGCAATTCAAGTGGGGCGCGAGGAACTTCAGTCAGGCGCTACCGCCGCCCAACGCAATCGCCGTGCCGAACGGGATTGAGCCTGACCCCCTTTATCTTGATCTTGAGCGCGTTAATCGCTGCTACGGAGCAGAGTATGTCGAAAGGGAGCATCGACGCACCTCGCTGCGGGCATCATCGCCGATCGGGAGCGGGTTGTCGCGTTTCGGCGCGAGTCGCGGCGCGTGCCGGAACGCTAGATTCTCAGCTTGATGCGTTCGATCTCGTGAAGGCGGTAGACGCCGATGTTTCGCTTGGCTGCCTCTTGCAAGTAGACGGCCGCGAGGATTGGGTCGATCTTCTTGAGTCCGTGGACTACCCGTTGGGAGTTTATAATCTCGAGCCCGGATGAATCGGTGGCGACCGGGTCGATTCCGCCGAGAAGCATACCCGCGTCCCAAGTGTAGACGCTTTGCGGCTCGGGGCCTTTGTCGAACACGACGCGCAGGGCGTTGACGAGGTTCAATCGGATTTTTTGGCGGATCTGGGGGAGGCTGACAATGTCCCCGATGAACGGCGAGCAATGGTTGCCGTGGTAGCGCGCGGGGTGCTTGACCAGGGCATGCGACAGGTTCTTGAGGCTGCAGGTGATGCCGGCGATGTTGTGTGTCTTGAGAAACGGCACGTTGACAATGGCGGTCACCTGATCGAGTACGGCGGAGAGTTGGTCCTGTCCGCTCCCGAAATCGGTCGGTTTCAACTGCCATCCGCGTGTCGGGCGCATCACGCCGTGGCGCTGGTAGATCTTCTCCGGGGCTTCGATGGCGACGATCTGTCGCTCCTCGTACCCCGCAGCCAGCAAGGAGGCGATGACCGTGTCGGCGAACATCTCGTTCGTCGCGAGCGCTTCGGCACCCGAGCCATTGAATTTAAGCCCGATGAGGTCGTCGCTACGCAGGAGAGACCGCCACGCAGTTGCGGCGGAGTCTTGGCCCGTCAGACGGGTGAGGGTGAGATCAAGCATCTCATTCAGGACGGCTGCGTGGATGTACCGCCCGCGGACCACGTGATCCGAGGCTACGCGGACAACGGGCACGTGATCGTTGTTGAAGGCGGTTTCCAACGCCGCCAAGCGCGCCATCGGAACGGAGGCAGCCGCCCACGCGGTGGTGGCCAGAAAGTCGCGGCGTCCAAGGATGTGATCAGTCATGTTTGGTTGACCCTCGCGTTTCCGGCATCTATATATCGGCTGCCATGGGCTGAGCTGTGCAGTTGGGCGGATCTTCGGCGAGGAATGGACCTTTCATGCAGAATTTGGCGGAATTGCGAAATGTGCTGTCCCGGCACGGCCAGGACCACCTTTTGAGTTTCTGGGACACCCTCAGCGAGCCGGAGCGCGAGCAGTTGGCTTCGGACGTCGAGCAGATCGACTTCGCGCGTTTTGGCGCGATTCTTGGAGATCTCGACACAGGAGACCCGGATCTGCCTGCCGACGGATTAAGCGTGCCGCAGGCATTCCCAGCCAACCCAACGGTGGAGTTCGAACCCACCTACGCCCGTGGACGGGAACTTGGGAGTCAGATCCTTCGTAGCAACCGCGTGGGTGCGATGGTGGTGGCCGGCGGACAGGCGACTCGCCTTGGCTACGACGGCCCCAAGGGGGGGTATCCCATCGGGCCGATCTCCAAGAAGTGTCTATTTCAGCTGTTTGCCGAGTCTATCCTCGCTGCCAATCGGCGATACGAGTGCCGCGTGCCGTGGTACATCATGACCTCGACAGCCAACCACGAAGAGACAATTACGCTGTTCGAGTCCGCGGACTACTTCGGGCTGGATCGCGACGACGTGGTGTTCTTCAAGCAGGGCATGATGCCGGCTGCAGACGTTTCCGGGAAAATCCTCCTCGCGGAGAAGCACCGCGTGGCGCTCGCTCCGAATGGCCACGGCGGCAGCCTCACCGCCCTCGCCGAGAACGGCATCCTCGAAGCCATGGCCGACCGTGGCGTCGACTACATCAGCTATTTTCAGGTTGATAACCCGCTGGTCAGCCCGGTTGATCCACTGTTCCTGGGTCTGCACGCGATGGAGCGAGCGGAGATGTCCAGCCTGACCATCGCCAAGGCAAGCGATGATGAGAAAGTCGGCCTGTTCGTGAGCGTCGATGGAAAGACCCGGGTTTCGGAGTACACGTCGTTTCCAGCTTCCCTGGCGAGCGCGCGTAACGCCGACGGTACGCGCAAGTTCGATCTCGCAAACATCGCTGTGCATGCCTTCGATCGTTCGTTTGTCGAGCGTATCGTCAGTGGAGGCAAGGGGCTATCGCTTCCGTGGCATGCGGCGCGCAAAGCCGTACCCTACGTCGACACCGATACGGGGCAGACGGTGACCCCAAGCGCCCCCAACGCCTTGAAAGCAGAAATGTTCGTGTTTGACGCTCTGCCGTTGGCGGCGCGGTCGATGCTGTTGCACGCCACGCGTCGGGAGTGCTTCAGCCCGGTGAAGAACCTCGATGGCGTGGACAGTGTCGCCACGGCCAAGCGCGACATGGTGCGGAGGGCAGCCGGATGGCTCGAATCCTGTGGTGTGAGCGTGCCCCGGACAGGGGCCGGCGAACCTGACTGTGTCATCGAAATCGGCCCTCTGCACGCTCTGGACCACGAAATGCTACGTGAACGCGAGCCAGCCAAGCTCCAGATCGAACGTGGCCAGCACGTCCTGCTTGAGTGACGGTCCAAGTTTTTTTCACAACCCGTGTCAGATTTTCGCGTTTCCCGCGACGTACCATTGGGGGACTAGAGCTATCAGGCTGCGTGTGCGTTGACAGGAACCTTGGCAGACCCCTATAACTTCGCGGCGGTAGGATGCCACCGAGCGGCCATTGCGCCGTCGCGGGG
>JAJDDU010000281.1 GCA_029260155.1 Phycisphaerae bacterium
CTCCGGTTCGACCGGAAAACCCAAGGGCGTAGTGCATACGACCGGCGGGTACATGGTCTTCACCGCCACCACTTTCAAGTACGTCTTCGACTATCACGACGGCGACGTCTGGTGGTGTACCGCCGACATTGGATGGGTCACAGGCCACTCCTACATCGTCTACGGACCGCTGGCGACCGGGGCGACCTCGGTCATGTTCGAGGGAATCCCCACGTACCCCGACGCCGGCCGTTTCTGGGACGTGGTCGACAAGTTCAAGGTCACTCAGTTCTACACCGCTCCAACCGCGATCCGTGCCCTGATGCGCGAGGGTGATACGTTCCCGCTCGCACGCGATCTATCCAGTCTGAAGCTTCTCGGCTCGGTCGGAGAGCCGATTAACCCCGAAGCCTGGATGTGGTATCACAGAAACGTCGGACGCGAGCGATGCCCGATCGTTGACACCTGGTGGCAGACCGAGACCGGCGGCGTCCTGATTACCCCGCTTCCCGGTGCGATCGCAGCCAAGCCCGGCTCTGCCACACTGCCGTTCTTTGGTGTCAAACCCGTGCTGCTGACGCCGGAGGGCGAGCGGATCGAGGGCCCTGGCTCGGGCGTGTTGTGCATCGAGGAACCTTGGCCTGGCATCATGCGAACCCTGTACGGGCAACACGACCGATTCAAGGAAATGTACTTTACTAATTACCCCGGTTTGTACTTCACCGGCGACGGCTGCCGCCGTGATGAGGACGGTTATTACTGGATCACCGGACGCGTCGACGACGTCATCAACGTCTCCGGACACCGCATGGGCACAGCCGAAGTCGAGAGCGCCCTTGTGTCGCACCCCAAGGTGGCAGAGGCCGCCGTGGTGGGTTTCCCCCACGAGATCAAGGGCCAAGGCATCTACGCGTACGTGACGCTCATCAAGGGCGAGCAGTATACCGACGAACTCAAGAAGGAACTGGTTAAGCACGTGAGAGCTGAGATCGGTCCCATCGCCGCGCCCGACATGATCCACTGGGCACCGGGATTGCCCAAGACCCGCTCCGGAAAGATCATGCGGCGTATCCTCCGCAAGATCGCCGAGGGCGAACCGGACAAGGTCGGCGACATCAGCACGCTGGCCGATCCCAGCGTCGTCGCGGATCTGGTCAAGACCTACGAACCGCTCAATCAGCCAGTGGGGAAATGACCCATGGATGGCGTCACATGCCGCATCGACAAGGCGACTTCCGCTGCCCGATGGCAAGTGCTGGCAGGGGCGATATTGGTCCAACTTATTTTGGGCACGGTCTACGGATACAGTATTTTCTGGGAGCCGCTTCAGGCGGATGTTTTCCCGACGGTGATGACTCAGGTCCAGTATGACTCTGCCGTAACTGCGGGGCAGGATGTAGCCGGAACGATCGTCGTAGCCACAGTGGCCGAAGCCCAGGCCGAACGCATTGCCCAGCAGAGTTACCTGAAATACGCCTTCTCGATCTGCATCCTGTCCTTCGCGGTGACCATGGTCATCGCCGGACGCATTCAAGACATCAAAGGACCGCGCTTCACCGCCATCGTCGGTGCGGTGCTCATGGGGCTCGGGTTCGTGCTGGCCGGGCTGATGACCAAGCCGATTGTCTTCTATCTCGGGCACGCCGCCTTCACGGGCGCGGCTGGCTTCGTGCTGCTCATGTTGTTCGAGGCGTTGTTCGCCAACGTGGATCGCAAGGAAGTGCCCATCCTCAAACACGTGCCGATGGCCCTGATGGGTTCGGTGATCGTCGCCGGAGTAGTGCTGGGCAACCAATACGTAGCCCAAAACGGTGGACTCGATAAACTATTCTTGCTCTGGGGAACAGTCGGATTCCTCGCAGGGGCCGGCATCGGATTCGCGTACGTGTGCCCCATCGCCGCCCTGATCAAGTGGTTCCCCAACAATAAGGGCTTGGTATCGGGACTCGCGGTGGCCGGTTTCGGATTCGGGGCATATCTCTTCAAGGGTCGCAGCCTCGGAGCGCTAGGCTTTATTGAGGAGAACGGCATTGCCCAGTTCTTCCTGGTCCACGGCGCGGTGTGCTTCGTGGCCGTCACGCTCGGCGCACTCCTGTTACGCAATCCGCCCGGCGTGCAGGCGGCGTCCAAGCTCAAGGCGGAGTCGAGTTGGCAGGAGACGCTGCGCAAGCCGGTCTTCTACGTTCTCTGGCTCATGTTCTTCAGCGGGGCGATGGCTGGGCTCATGGTCATCGGCATCGTCAAGGTTTTTGCCGGCGAGCAACTCGTCGCCGCAGCCGGCACTGCGATCGATCAGGCCACGACCAACGCTCTGCTACTCAAAGGAGCGGAAGCGGTCGGATGGTTGGCTATCTTCAATGCTGTGGGACGCGTGTTCTGGGGATTCGCTTCCGATCACGTCGGACGGACCAGCGCCTTCGTGGCCATGTTCGTCCTTCAGGCCGGCATGATGTTCGTCCTTGCCGGTATGGACACCGAGCTGAGCCTGGCTGTGGGCGCTTCCATCGTGGGATTCAACTTCGGTGGAAACTTCGCACTGTTCCCGTCCGCAACTGCCGACTTGTTCGGGGCGAAGAACCTCGGTGCCAATTACGGCTGGGTGTTCACCGCCTACGGAGTTGCCGGCGTCGTGGGCATTGCCGCGGGCAACGCAGCCAAAACCATGACCGGTAGCTATGCAGCCGCATTCATCGTGGCCGGCTGCCTTTGCTTGCTCTCCGCCGCGCTTGCGATCGGGCTCACAACCGCGTGGAAGCGGTCCGAAACGGTGGAAAGCACATGAAGGAGGACGACCCGGTTTCGCAATCAGCAATTGCGGCAGGGCGCCGCGTCGTGAGCGGCGGATAGCGCAAGGCATCGGCGGCGCCGCGGGCTGACGCGAGTGTGAACGAGCCCGTCGGCGTTGGCTATGCCTGCCCTTCAAGCCGCGTCACAACGGCGTCGCGATAGGAACGTCCGACGGGCAGCGATCCACCCGTCCGCAGGACTACCTCGCAGTCAGTGCCTCCCCCCACCAAACGAATCTCACGGATGCGGTTCACGTTGACAAGGAATGATCGGTGGACCCGCAGGAACCGCGAGGCATCCAGCCGATTACAAAACGCCGACATGGTCTCACGTATCAGGTATTCTTCGCCGCCGGCATGCACCTTGAGGTAGTTTCCGGCCGACTCGACCCACTCCAGCTCGTCCGGTTCGAGGAATACGAGCCCGCGCGTGGCCTTGAAAACAAGGCGGTCATGGGATGGAATCTGGCCAGACAGGTTCGCCAGGAGGTCGCGCAGTTTGGATGTGCTCTGCCCCGAACGTAGCTCGGCGACGCGCTGGCGGACCCGCTCAAGGGCCTGCGCGAAACGGTCAGGCTCAATCGGCTTTAGCACATAGTCAAGTGCATAGTGCTCGAACGCGCGAACGGCGTACTGATCAAAGGCGGTGACCATCACGGTGATCGGGGCATCTCCGCCGAGTTCGATCAGCACGTCGAAGCCGTCCGACCCCGGCATCTGTATATCGAGGAACACGACGTTCGGAACCAGTTGCCGGATGCGCGCGATCGCGTCTGCACCGCCGGAGCATTCCGCAATCACGTCGAAGTCGCTGCAGCCACGCAACTGCTCGCGGACCGCTTCACGACCCAACGCTTCATCGTCAACAATTATCGTACGGATCATCTTCGCGTCGCTACGTTTGCTTGCCCTCAACCGGCGTCTCGTGATACGGAATACGCAAGCGAACCGTGAATCCCTCCGCCGCGCCCGACTCGACGGTCATCTTCGACCGGTCGCCGTACAACTGCGCGAGCCGGTC
>JAJDDU010000282.1 GCA_029260155.1 Phycisphaerae bacterium
CAACGTCTGAGCAGTGCCGGCATGGAGGATCTGGCCGCTGCAATCCACGGCGCCGGTGGCCGCTACCACTCTGTTGCAGCGTCGCTGTCATGGACCCGAGGCTCGCAAGCCCCTGCCAAGACAAATCTTAGCCGAGGACTCATCGACGTATGATTGCCAGCTGGCCAGGCTGGACGTCACCGGGCGCCTGTCGCTCGCGCGGCATCCCGCCAGTCAACCGGCTTGCCATCGGTGGCGGTCGTTATTCAAGCGGTGCGAACTGGGTAATGATGAGACCGGACGGACCATCTCGGAATCCTCAGTGCACCGCGAATGGGCAGGAGGGTCAGGTTTGCCGGAAGAACTGTCGCTACTCCCGCAGCGGCATCCGAATGGTCACCTTGGTGCCTTGGCCAATCGCGCTTTGTAGGTCGATGTCGGCGTTCATTGCTGTCGCAGCGTGGCGGACGATTGACAGGCCCAGACCCGTCCCTCGATCTGGACCCGAGCGTGCTTGCTCCACTTGGTAGAAGCGTTCAAACACACGCCGTTGCTCTGCAGGTGCAATCCCACATCCCGTGTCCGCGACCTCAAACGCAATCGCATCGCCGTCCCGTTTCACAGAAAGTGAAACGCTGCCTCTCGGATTGGTGAATCTGATGGCGTTGTCGATGAGGTTGCGCAGGGTCATACGGAGCAACTCGGGATTGGCGGTCAGTGCAACATTTTCGCTGGAGACCGACGTCTCCCATCGAAGGCTCTTTGCAGCCAACGCATCGACGAAGCTCACGTGTAGTTCCTCCAGAAGTTGCTTTGCTGAGATCGGCGTCGCGCCGAAACGGTCCGTCCCCGATTCCAGCCGCGAGAGGTCAAGCAGGTCGCCGATCATCGCCTCCATCCGCCCACTCTGTCTATCGACGACATCAATGAACCGGAGAGCCGCCTCGGCGTCGGTTGACCAATCGACTGCGCGGAGCGTCTCGACGGCCGCTCGGATCGCCGACAACGGGGTCCGCAGCTCGTGCGATGCGTTTGCTGCCAGATCCGCCTTGACCTGCATCACCCTGGTCAGCTCCGTAACATCGGTCAGAACGAGCGTGCGACCGACGTGGGCACTCGGGCCGGGCGATTGGTCGTCACCGATGTCGCCGGGCAAGCGAATGTCGAAGGCGCGTGCGAGAACAGACCGGACTCCGGTGCCTGTTGTGAGTTGTAGCTCCATTTCCTGAGCTTCCGTTCGATCACGGTTGGTTGTGCTACTCGGCGGTTGATCGGATGTTTCTGCAGTATCGGATCTCACGTCACGTCTGGTTCGGCGCATCATGCCTTGAAGTTTGTGCTGTGGGATACACTGTTCGATTGAGCGACCAAGAAACGACTCCTCAGTTTCACCCGGCGGAAGCTGCAGCAACTCGATGGCCTCGGAGTTGATGAGGACGATGCGCCCTTCGGCGTCTGCAACGACTACTCCTTCACTGAGTTGCGACACAAGTGAATCGAGCGTACGGCGTTGCCGTTCGATCGTACCAAGCTGCGCCGACAGCCTCTCGCGCATTTCGTTCAGCGATCGACCAAGGAGGGCTACCTCGTCGTGGCCGACGGCGGCAACGCGGGCTGACAGGTCTCCACCGGAGATGCTCTGCGCGGCCTCAGTCAAGCGCTGGATGCGACGGCTCCACAGAAGGGCAAGCGCCAAAGCCAAGAGGATCGCCGCAAATGCCGACACAAGCGCGATCAACACTGCTATTCGTCGGGCAGGTTGGGCGCGTGCCGCAATGCTCTGAACGGCCATGGATACACGTACCACACCGAGCGGACGGTCGAAGGTCCCAATACGAACCGCGATATACTTCATGTTCTTTGCGACGGTATGGGACCAGCGAACGCTCTCGCCGACGCCGGAGTCCAGGGCTTGCCGGATTTCGGGCCGGTCGGCGTGGGACTCCATCTTCCTCGGACTTGCCTCCGAGTCGCCGAGAACGGTGCCGTCAGCGAGAACAAACGTGACACGGACGCCCTCGCGTTCGGTCGAACCGATCTGCCGGGCTAAGGCGTTCAGCCCCTCGGCATACGCTGGATCGAACCGATCGCGGACGGCCACTTCCAGCGCCGATGCCTGCGCTAGCAGATGGCTGGATAGTTCCTCTTTTCGAAACTGATCCAACTGCGAAACGATGACCCAAACGCAACCAACCAGCACGACCGCCATCACCATGGCGTTCGCCAGAAAGAGCTTCCAGAAGTACCGCCCGAGACGTAGAACCATGACTGCTATTCACCACCTTGATCCGGCGTTCGCCAGATGTAACCTGCGCCGCGCACGGTCTGTACCCATGACGCTGCTGGTCCGAGCTTCTTGCGGAGGGCGGCAATATGAACATCAATGGTCCGATCGACGACGGCCACATTCGGGCCCAGCGCTGCGTCGATCAACTGCTCACGCGATCGCAGACGACCGCCGGCGGACATGAGTGCTTTGAGAAGACGGAATTCGGTAGCCGTGAGTGCGATCGCTGTGCCTTCAACGCCAACGCTGTGTCGTTCGGCGTCCAGAGTGACCGGGCCAGACGACATTGCGCCCCTTCCAGAGTCAGATCCTCCGTTTTGCGGGCGACGAAGCAAGGCGCCGACGCGGGCTACGAGTGCCTTCATCGAGAACGGTTTCCTTACATAGTCGTCTGCGCCCATCGCGAAGCCGACCAATTCGTCCGACTCTTCGGCCTTTGCCGTGAGCATGAGAACTGGTATCGCAGCGGTTCGCGCGTCTCGTCTGAGCCGTAGAAGAACTTCGTCGCCAGACGTGGCCGGGAGCATCCGGTCGAGGATGACCAAGTGCGGAACCGACTTGGATATCTCCGCAAGCGCCTCGTCGCCATCCGCAGCCTTGCGACACTGGTATCCCTCTCGCTCCAGGTTGAAGCCAATCAGCTCTCGCAGATCGGTTTCGTCTTCCACGACAAGGATCGTCTTCGCAGTTTTCATCAGCCCCACGCTACCCGCCGTCTCGCGGTGTAGCAACGCCAACGCTCGAACGCCGAGTTCCCACGCCTCTCCGATGCTCCTCGACTGAAAACTCATCCGTCGTTCGAGAGTTGCGCGCCATCTGCGTGTCGAACAATATCTCCGGTGGCCAGGAAGATGACGTCCTCGGCGATATTCGTGGCGTGATCCGCGATCCGCTCCAGGTTCTTGGCCACCGACAGCACATCAAGCCGGGCGGCCATCCCCTCGGAGGACGCCGCGCCCTCTGCAA
>JAJDDU010000283.1 GCA_029260155.1 Phycisphaerae bacterium
CTCCACGTGCCAGCGCGCAAACGCCACGCGCAGCATGGCGATCACACTGATGCTGGCCGCCGCATTGCTCACGAAGTACTTGGTCTCGGCCGTGGCAGGATTGCGTGCCACGATCAACCAATACTGCCGATCCGTCGGCTCTTGGGAGCCTTGGCTGCCCGAGTGCATCAAGGCAGGCTTGGCGGATCGTGGAAAACCCGCCACCAGCGTCACGTCGTTGCGATCTCCGGCTTCCTTGGAGCAAACGTTTCTCCAAACGCATTCACCACAGCCGGAGAAGATTGCCAAATCGGTTGGCACCGCTCGATCCACGACGGCGATTGCTCTTGCGAGCTGCCGCTCGAAGTCTGGCCACGCATCACGGAGGATGATCGTCTCCTCGGTCTTGTCGGCGAGCACGACTTTTGCGTTTTCTGGGCGACATCGTTGGACACGCTCAAGAAGCATGGCGTAGGAGCCGTAGACAACCGCCTTGATCGCTTGGTTCCGCAGACGGGGCTAGAGAAGCTCCGACAGGATGCGGATCGCTTTCCGCTTGGTCTCGTCGTCGGCAGCTTTCCACAGATCAACCAGCCGGGCATCGATCATCGACATCGAGCGACCGACCTCTTTCGGGCGAAACAAGAACAACTCCGCCGCCTCGCAACGCAGACCTTTCGCCAGGCGCTCGACCGTCCGCAGCGTGCAGTTCCGTTCGCCACGCTCGATCTCGCCGATGCGTTGCATCTCGATGCTCCTGCCGCAACCGGCCGCCAACTCCGCCTGGGTGAGCCCTGCCCGCTTCCGCAGCTCCCGGACCCTTCTGCCAAATGCCTTCTGAATGTCCATGGCAAGCCACCTCCCTGACAGCTGGAGATAGCGTAGATTGTGTATTTTCTTTCATACACACGACTAGAAGTGTGTTTTCGATCCTGCTACACTACAGATCGTGTTATTCGTGACCCGCCTCACAGTCTAAGGGGTTTGTTGCGGGAGTCATGTCTGCCCAAAGGAGGACGGAACAATGAACGAAGGAACCATATCATCCACGCTTTCGACTTGCTCAGCCCGAAGAAAACTCCTCTTGCTATTGCTCTCTCTACTTGCTTTGGCGGCAGCATCGGATGGTGCTCTCGCACAAGCGACCTGGTACGTAGACGATGACAATTGCCCTGGTCCCGGATCAGGTACGGAGGAAGACCCGTTCTGTAGCGTCCAGGACGGGATCGATGCGGCGAAGGGAGGCGATGAAGTGCTCGTCTCTCCCGGCACCTACAACGAGCTAATTGATTTCCACGGCAAGGCGATCACGCTGCGTAGCTCTGGAGGCCGCGACGTAACGATTATAGATGCTGGACCCGTTCCCGATCCCGGTACGGGGAGTATGACAAGTGGATGTCAGACGAGAAAGGCAACGCGGCGGCGTCTCGCAAGTCGAAGCTGGCGTGTCTACGGCTGGCGTTCCGACAGGGTGTCGTCGACGGCCACCTCGCGGTCAACCCGATGGAGCGGTGGCAAATGCCGAAGTCGCCGCGTCGTAAAAAGCGCATCCTCACACCGGACGAGGAAATCAGGTTACTCGCGTCAGCGATGAAGCTCTACGGCGACCAAATGCGTACGTACATCGACTTCAGTCTCACAACCTGGGGTCGGCTGGCTGAGGTGACGAAGTTGGAATGGGCGGACGTGGGTTTCGATAATCACGAGGTCTACTTCCGTTCGACCAAGTCCCATGAGGACCGTTTTGTTCCCGTCGAGGACACGAATATCCTCGCGACGCTGCGACGGTTGCAGGCCAAGACCTTACAGGACGGCGGGCCGTTCGTTGCCTATCAGGACAAATCCAATCTGGCCAAGAAGTGGGATCGCGTCGTGGAGGATGCTGGGATTCCCGCTGTCACCCGCCATGACCTGCGACGAACAGGCATTACCCGCGCGCTGCTGGCCGGGATGCCACCGGTGGCCGTTCAACGCATCGCCGGGCACGCCAAGATCACGACCACGATGGACTACTACGTCGAGGTCGAGAAGCAGGACTTGCGGGACGCGATGAAGCGTCTTGCGGCTGGGTGACCCTCTGCCACTTTTCTGCCATTTTGGTGTTTTCGGGTGTTCGGCGCAAGGAATAAGCCGCCGTAAGTGCTACACTCACAACGGCTTATGATTCGAGGCCGACGAGATTCGAACTCGCAACCACCGGATCGACAGTCCGGTACTCTAACCAATTGAGCTACGGCCCCAGCTTATCTCCAACGCGCGTTCCCACACATCGGTCAGGGGTTGCGATACCTTAGCTTCGACGCACAAAATGTCAACCCCGCGCCAGCGTTATCAGAATCACGACCGCGACGGCCATCACCTCTCGATCATGAACCTCTGCCAAGGCGCAAAAAAGACCGCCCCGAAGGGCGGCCAGGGAGTTGCACCGTGAGCGGGGTGGGCTCGGTGGCCCACCCCGCATCTGTTTTTGAGTCTACCGGACGGATCGGCCAGAGCCTGTGCTGACCACGATGACAGCCGGCCGCACACCGCCGATTTGGATGTCCTCGGTCATAGTAGCGCCGACCATCATCGTCTGAGTCAGGTCGCCGTGAACAACATCAACGACGAAGGTGCCGGCGGCGTCCGCTGATGCACGATACGTGAACGTGGCCAAGTAGCCGCGGGCACCTGTCGCAACGTTGCCGCTGTACAACCCGCTGAGCATCTGACTCTTCTCTACGTTGAACGCACTGAACGCTTCAGCCGAACCCGCGAAGACGGCGTCCGCACGCAACTCGATTTCGATGTCGACCAGTTCAAGCTGCCCGCTGCGACCACCGCTTGCGGAGGTGTGCAGCTGGTAAGCCATGAAGTTTGGCAGAGCATCTTGGACGAACACTTGAACCTGTACTTCGCCGCCCGCCTTGACCTCGCGACGATCAGCCGCCGCGATGAGCGTTGCCTTGCCCACGACGTTCGGACCCGTCTCGGGCGACGGAACCGTCGGACACGAGCAGTTGTTGTTGCCGGCGAAGCATGTCAACGCGTGCAACGCGTCGGCCAGGTTGCAGAACCCGTCTGGCGTACAGGCACCGAGCGCCCCCCCCGCGTCGATGTTGACCTTGTCGCACCCATTGGTGCCGGCGAAGCATGTCAACGCATGCAACGCGTCGGCCAGGTTGCAGAAGTTGTCCAGCGGGCACCCACCCAGCGGACTGCCCATGTCGGACGGGTGCACCTTGGGCGTGCCAACACAGACTCCTGCCACGCACTCCCACCAAACGCAGGAGTCGTCGGTGATTCCGTCCGGCGGGGGCGCACCTGTTCCGTTGTCCACAACGTCGGCACAGTCCGCCGCGGTGGTACACCCTATCGGTGGCACGCAGTCGCAGCACATGCCCATCGTGCCGTCGGCATTGACGACCGTCGACCGCTCGCACGTTTCGTCGGCTGCACAGCCGCCGACACATTTCGGCACGCCACCGGTCTGCATGTGAATCGTACCGATCGTCGTGCCAGAAAGCCCTGCGATCTGCGTGCTGGTTCCGGCGCCGATGAAGTCGATTCGGTAGCTGACGTCGAAGAAACTGTCCACAGACCAGTCGCTACCCGGAAGACCGAGACGCGTTAGCGTCGTATGGCCCGGGCTGGGCAGGCCGAAGTCGGTACCTGCAACGATATGCAACTCGGCGAAGTCGGAATCACCGAACAAGTGCCCTTCCAGGTGGAACATGTCGGTATCGAACTCCTGCACCGCATCGCCCGACGTCCGCAGCGCAGTGTCCACCGAGCACAAGACCGGCAGTATCTGCAGGTCCCGGTGCAGGAGAACGTTGCCTGTCGTGGTGTCGACGAAGTCTACACTCAGAGCGAGCGAGGACTCGAAGCAGTCCCGTTTGCCGCCCAGGTTACCACCGTCGTCCTCGCAGAGACCCGGCGGTGGGCACCATGGGAACGGATCGGCGCCGGGCTGGTTGCGGCAGGCGATGTCCTTGTGGATGCCGGCCAGCTGGATCTCCACGCCCGCCGGTAGACCGTCGATGATCTCGTGGACCTCCGCCGCACTGAGGTATTCGCACCCTTCAGGAGGCAACGAAACCGTACCGCCGGCGTCAGCGACGACGCACGGATTGCCACCGGGACCTTCCGGCACCGGTCCACCGGCTGGACCGACGAGTTCCACGTGACACTCGTCGGGACCGCGGCAGTCGCAGTCGGTTATGCGGGATACCCCGGTGAGCGGGTCGAACGTCACGCAACGGGGCTGACACTCGACACCCAGCGGTGGCACGACGTCCGGACACACGACCGGTTCGCACGCCGATCCGTCGGTGTTCGGTTCACATGGAACCGAGCAATCCACCACGCCGTCGTCGCATGCCGATGGGGTGCCTTGCGGCGTACCGCCGAGAAGCGAGACGCAGCAGACACTGTCGATGTCGACGCAA
>JAJDDU010000284.1 GCA_029260155.1 Phycisphaerae bacterium
AATGCTAGGAAAACGCATGACGGGAAGACCGGTCCTCAACTTGATGGCACTGGCCCTCTTGCTTGGCTACGGTTGCGCAGCGCGATACCGTCCGGAAGAGGCGCCCCGCGTCGCCCCCGAGCGGAGAGTCTCCGTACCGAAACTACGCCCTGCACCGACTGCGGGCGACGAGAAACCGACTGCCACTCTGCGTTTCCGGATTCTGAACGAACGCGGGCGCGCGATTCCCGGACGGTTGACATTCATCGGAGAGTCCGGCGCAGGCGCCAACCTCTTCCCCAACGCGAGCGCCGCGCCGAATGAACTCGCGGTACGCAGCAATGTGATCAACAGCCTTGCGGGAGAGGGTGCGGTTACCGTGCCTTCGGGATCATACGTCGTTTACGCCTCGCGTGGTCCTGAATGGTCGGTCGAAAGCCACGAGGTAGAACTCCACGCTGGGCAGGAGACGGCCTACACCGCGCGATTGCGCCACGAGGTGGATACGACAGGCTGGATCTGCGGCGATTTCCACCTGCACACGCTAACGTACTCCGGACACGGCGACTCCAACATGAAAGAACGTGTTATCACCCTCGTCGCTGAGGGCCTGGAGTTTGCCGTCGCCACCGATCACAACCACCACACCAATTACCAACCAACCATTCGCGAACTGGGCGCGCAAGAGAATCTAACCGCGGTCGTTGGCAACGAGGTGTCGGTTCCGGTCGGGCATTTCAACGCATTCCCGCTCGACCCGGCGCGCCCAGTGGTGACGCCGGATGCACACGACGCGAACGCGCTCTTCACGTTCATTCGACACGAGCCGAACCGATACGGCGTCGTGCCCGTGATCCAACTGAACCATCCACGATGGGGAAACATCGACTATTTCGGAATCGCGCAGCTGGACCCAGTGACAGGCGCGCCGCACTCCGACGTCTATTCCCACGATTTCGATACGCTCGAAGTGTTCAATGAAAACGAAGGATGGGGATACTACGACGCGGAAGCCGACCGCGACATCAAGACAGGGTCGAGCAGGCACTCCGTCCTGCGGGATTGGTTCAACCTGCTGAACCGCGGACACCGCTACGCCGCCGTCGGCAACTCGGACAGCCATGCAGTCTACGGGGAACTGGCTGGGTATCCCCGGAATTACATACGCTGTTCCACCGACGAACCAGGCAAAATCAACGTCGCCGAAGTCGCCGCCGCACTCCGCCACCGACAGGTTTTCACCACCCTCGGCCCGTTCGTTGAATACTGGGTAAACGACTACGCCATGGGCGATGACCTAGCCGCAGCCGATGGGGCCATCTCAGTGCGCGTAAAAGTGCAGGCAGCATCGTGGGTCGACTGCGACCGCGTGAAGGTCGTCGTGAACGGCGACGTCCTCCACGAAATCGCCGTCCCCGATACGCATCAAGCACTTAGACTCGACACCGCCGTAGATCTACGCTTGCAGCGCGACAGTTGGCTGACGCTGCTCGTCGAGGGCGACGACTCGCTTGCTCCCGTCGTTCACGACCAAAACCGACCGATCCGACCGCTCGCCGTGATGAACCCGGTCTGGATCGACGCTGACGGTGACGGAGTCTGGACATCGCCTCTGGAGCAGGCTCAAGCAGCGGTCGCCGCGTTCTATGGTGGCGCGCCGAATTCCGCGCTCGCAGACCGCTTGCCGTCGGAGCGCGGGCTGATCGTGCTTGCAGCCGCGGAGATGGCGCATCCGAACGCCGCGGAGTTGATTCGTCGTGGGCTCACCGATGATGAGCGCGTCGTGCGTTTGCTGTCGGCACGAGCGGCGGAGGTGGTGGCAGAGGCGACCCTGGCGAAGAGCCTGAACGCAGCGTATGCCAACTGTGCCGAGGATCCCTATCTGCAAGTTGCGATCCTGCGTGCAATCGGCGTTTGCACGCCGGAGCGCTTTGCGGAACTTGCCTTCTCGTTCATCGAGCAGGATTCGGACGCCCGCCGGCGCTACAGCGGTGAACTGCTGGACCGTCTGCAAAGCCAAACCGTGCGTGACTGGCAGGTGGTGGGCTACTTCCCGAATACCGACGCCCAGGCACTCGTCACAACGGACTACGGTCCCGAGGCCGAGGCCGACGCCTCCTTCTCCTTCGCTGGCAAGAGCGCCGAAGCCGTGTCGTGGAAGCTGATGCGCGCACCCGAAAGCGGCTTTCTGGATTTGACCCAGATTGATGGCGGGGCTGGTCTCCCCACCAACGCCATCGCGTACGCACAAAGTTATATCCACTCACCTGACAGTCGCACGGCCCGCGTCGCATTCGGAACTGACGACGGCGCCCGCTTGTGGCTGAATGACGAGTTGATGCACGAGGATGTGACGCGACATGGTGCCAGCCCATATCAGATCTTCCGGAAGGTCCAACTCCGCAACGGGTGGAATCGAGTTCTGTTCAAGGTGGAAAACGGTGGAGGGGAATTCGGGCTGTATCTTCGCGTGTTCGACAACGACATCCGTGTGGCATCGAGGCGTGGCGAACGATGAAGCCTACTCTGGTGATCCTGGCCGCCGGTTTGGGAAGTCGGTTTGGCGACTTGAAGCAGTTGGAGGTGGTCGGTCCGGGCGGTGCGGCAATCATGGACTACTCAGTTTATGACGCACTGCGCGCCGGCTTCGGCAAGATTGTATTCGTGATTCGACCGGAAATGGAGTCCGCCTTTCGAGCAAAGATAGGCAGGCGATACGAATGCCGGATTCCAGTGGCGTACGCTCTTCAGCGACAGGACGCGCTACCGCCGGGCTTCACGGCGCCGCCGGAGCGGACGAGACCCTGGGGGACCGGGCACGCGGTCCTCGCGGCCGAACCGTTTGTCAAAGAGCCGTTCGGCGTCGTGAATGCCGATGACTTCTACGGTGCGGAGGCGTACGCCGAATTGAACGTCTTTCTGCGACGGCAGGATCCGGAAAACGTATCGACCTACGCGATGGTGGGCTACGCTCTGCGCGATACGCTCCCGGAGACCGGCGCCGTCAACCGCGGCTGCTGCCGCTGCACCGCCGACGGGTGGCTAGAACACATCACCGAGGTTACGCACATCGAACGTGACGGCCTGAATGGTCGCCACATTGACGAGTCCGGCCGTGGACAGACTGTTAGCGGCAGCGAAACGGTCTCCATGAACGCGTGGGGGTTCCAGCCGGTCTTCTTCGATCAGTTGCGCGAGCGATTCGACTGCTTCCTTCAGGAAAACGTGGCATCGGAAACCGCCGAGTTCTATTTGCCGAACGCCGTTGCGAGCCTCATCCTCGACGGCCGGGCGCGCGTGAGGGTTCTGCCCACCGAAGACACGTGGGTGGGCATCACCCATCCCGACGACAAGCCACGGGTCATCAAGATGATCGGCGAGTTGATCAAGCAGGGCCGATACCCCCACAGGATTCGGGGTTGAGCATGACACCTGATGCCGTAGTGATTGCAGGCCACTTCGCGATCGACGGGCAGCTCATTGCGGTTGAGCCGTACAGCGGCGGTCACATCAACGACTCGTTCGTGGTCACGTATCGCCATAAGGGTAGAAACGCTCGCTTTCTGCTTCAGCGCATCAATGATGCGGTCTTCCCGGACCCCACCCTTCTGATGGAGAACATCCGGCGCGTCACAAGCCACATTGCAGAAAAACTGAAGTCGCTGGGTGTTGGCGAGGTGAACCGTAGGGTCTTGACGCTTGTGCAGACAAACGACGGTAGCCCACGTTGTCGCGACGGCATGGGCGCGTACTGGCGACTCTACCGGTTCATCGAAGGTGCGCGAGCGTGTCAAACGGTGGAGACACCGAAGCAAGCCGAACAGGCAGGTCGCGCCTTTGGAGCCTTTCAGTGTATGTTGGCCGACCTTCCCGGTCCGCGACTGCACGAGACGATTCCTGACTTTCACGACACGCCATCTCGATTTGCAGCGTTGGAGAGAGCGATACAGGCCGATCCGCACGGCCGCGCGTCCGAGGCGCGAAGAGAAATCGAGTACGCGTTACTGCACCGCTCCCAGGCTACCGCGCTGCTCGACTTGCACCAAGCCGACGACATCCCAGAACGAGTGGTTCACAACGACGCCAAGATCAGCAATGTTCTGTTCGATCAGGAAAGCGGCGATGCGCTCTGCATTGTAGATCTCGACACGGTCATGCCCGGACTGGCATTGAGCGACTTCGGAGACATGGTACGCTCGATGACGTGCCCCGCGTCCGAGGACGAGACCGACCTGTCGCGTGTCGAAGTTCGAATGCCGCTGTTCGAGGGATTGGCTCGTGGCTACCTCGAAGCGGTGGCGCCGATGCTCACCGCTGCGGAACGTGCCAATCTCGCGACGGCCGGCAAGCTGATCACGCTTGAGCAGGGAGTGCGGTTTCTGACGGACTTCTTGAACGGTGACACGTACTACAGAACGAAGCGTCCCGTTCAGAATCTCGATCGCTGCCGAACACAGTTCAAGCTAGTCGAATCGATCATTCGGCACGAACGGCAGATGGTCCGCCTCGTCGAGAGCCTGTGATGCTATTCAAAACGCAGCTCGATCACGCCGCTGCGGCCTTTGGAAAACGGTGTCCCCTCTGCATGCGTCCACTGCGCAACGCTGCTGCAAACTCGGCCGTTCGGCCGCGTCTCGACCCAACTCCCGTCGGCCAGTTGGACGGCCAGCGATAAGCCGGTGAACTTGAAATAGTCGCCGGCTGCGTTGCTGACTTCCACTTCGTTTGTCAGCTTGAGGCGCCCGAGATCTGTGGCAGGCAGGTCGATCACGTGTTGCTGCCACGCGGATAGGGGGCCAGTGTTCGCCGGGACGGCCACGAGCTTCTTGTCATTGAGGTGGATGAACTTGTCCCGGTAGGCTGGCTCGCCGTTGCTGTCGAACACTACGATGCGCAGCTTGGCCGCTTTGATCTGTTTCAATTGCTCCGCCGTGAGCGAACTGCGGTTGGCACGCGCCGCAAGCTTGGTCTCGCTGAGCAGCTCGACGGATTGTCTGCGAAAGCCGCTGGAAATCCGTCGTGGCAACTGTTCCGGTACATCGTCACGCGCTTCGGCCACGGCCCGGTCCATCACGAGCCATGCAGCGACCGACGCCTCGGGAAGGCTAAAGGGAGAGTCCGCGCCGCCAAGACCTAGTTCAACATCGAGCGCCCGTCCTTTCCAGTCGCGAAGATCAACGCTGTACATCGCCCAATCGGAGCCGCGACCCTCCCGGGCACGGGCAGCCTTTCCGTTCAACGTGATCCGAGCTGGGGCCAGCTCTGCGGCCCGGCTGCGGATGATGAAGTATAGGTCGCAGCGTTGCATCCGCTCGTCGGGCATCTTCATTCGAGCAACCGCGGTGTCGCGGCCGGCGCTATCCCGGATGATCCTGCATGTTGCGTCGGGAGCGGGCGGCGCAGAGATCGGGTCCGGTGCCGCGGCGATCGACGGAGCGAGTTCGCACACCATCACGGAGCAGCCAGGGACAGTCACGCGGACTGGTTGGCCGGACGTAATCTCGCCGGGCATCTTCTCAATATACGGATAGATGATGCGGCCCCGAAACGCCTTGCCGCGGTCGCCGCGATACCGCACCGACTTGTCAAACGGAATCTCGATCACTTGTGGCCGCACGTCGGGGTTTCGTAGAACAAGAAGACCACGATCCCCTGACCAATGTGCGTAGCCATACGGCTGCCCTTTACGCGGATCACCGCCGACCATGACCACGTTGTCGAGCACGACACGATTTTCGATCGCCCAGCGTGTGGCTCGGCCCAGCACGTCCCATTGCTCGGGCGTCATCAACTCCGGCGTGATGTACCACTCCATGAGCTGCACTCCCCGTGCGTAGTACATCACCACATAGTCGGACCACTCCCGCAGTGTTTCCTCCTTGCCGCCGAGGAGTTGGTACCGGCCGTGAATAATGCCGTGCGTCATCATCGCCGACAGCGGCACGAGCGTGTTGCGATCAGCGTAGAGCTTGTGGAAGTGGGCATCCCGGTAGCTCATGGCCCACTCGCGCGGAGAAAGCTGCGGCCAGTCGTGGTTGTAGCCGAAGTCGCCGGCCGCCATCCAGATCGTGTCCGCGTGCAAGAGCCACCACGGAGAGTGCCAAACATAGCTGGTCACGTTGAGGTAGATGCCGGGCTGAAGCTCGCGCTCAAACGCAAGCAGTTCCAGCTCCGCATCGAGATTGGCTTCGTGCCCATGCTTCTCGTCGGGCAGATGGCCATGCCCCGTTGCAGAACACTGCAACTGATTGAAGTCGTGTTTGAAGTAGCTGATATTGCCCTCATTTATGAGGCGCCGGGTAACGTCGCGAATGGCCGCGTCGTACTTCGGTCCGACGAGACAGTAGTAGCGACCTTTGTCGGATTTCTCGTAGCCCCGCGCAGCGCCCCATTCCGCATCGAGAATGAACCCGTTGAAGGGGACCCACAGTCCAAGGCGCGTTCCGCGCGATTCAAGCGCCTCGCTCAACGGACCGAATCCTTCCGGATACAGGTTCTTTCGCGGTACCCAGATCGACTGCGGATTCTGCCAGCCATCATCTGGGACAAACACGTCCATTTTCAGATCGTACAAGTCCAGCACGTTCTTCTTGAACGCGTCAAACGTCTTGATCATAGCCTCCGGCGTCAGTTCGTCGGTGCGGAGATCATACCAACTGTTGTAGTGAAGCAGGACTCGGCTCGGGCGGCGAATCGTGTCGAGGTAGTCGGAGAAAGCCAGCTCGATGGGATCCCTTGGCTTCCCGACGCCGACGACGGCGGTCTTGCTCTGGATCACATAGTGGTCAGCGCCCTCCTCCGGATCTGCCAAGCCGGGGAAGTGAGCCAAAGTAACCAAGCCGTTCGCATGCCTAGTTTCGCTTCCGGGGTACTCCAATCCGACAAACCACGAGCGGCCAATGAACACCGGCTCGCTGCGGCCGCCCCAGCCGCATGTTTCCTTTGTCTGAAAACGCTCGACCTCCAGGCGGTCCACCGCTCCGCCCGGCGGCAGGATCAAGCGAATGTGCTTGCGAGCGTACGGTTCGTCCGACAGGCGGTATTCGACAGTGACCCCGGTCGGCGAACCCTTGGGGAGTGCCCGCCGCGGAACATATTGAGCAGTGACGATCTGAACACCACGATCACTCCTGACACGCGGCGAGTCCACGCAGCGATAGTCGCGAGCGGTAAGCTCCACCCCATCAAGCAACCGGATGAAAAACTCCTCACTCTGCAAGTCAAGTGCATCAGTGCCGTCAGCGCGAGCGAACCGCGTGGTGCGCCAAACACCATCTTCAAACTCCAGGACCCGGCGAACGAAAGTGTTCTCCATAACAATCGCGCCCACGGGCGCGCTGGCCGCCGTCGTTGTGGACACAAGAACGATACAGGTGAAAACGACCGTAAGCGTATTCTGCATGGCGAGACTCCGGGAAGCATGTCGTTGGCATACGATGTTATGGCCTGCGGGCACACGATCAACCCGGTCGCGGTTCCGTAACCGTCTTGCCTCCTGAAAGAAAAGGGCTTGCCGTGCGTTGCGATCAGGTAGTAAGGAATTGCATGGTCGTTCAGCGTGAGACCGCTGAATCGCAATGGCGTCTCCGAAACACGATCGTACCCGCCGATAGCAACAGGAACGTCACGGCGATCAGCCCCCACTGCGATACAGTGGGAATACCCAAGCCAAGCCCACTCTCATAAAGGGATTCAATCTGCACAGTCGTCAGGACCGCCTTGTAGATTCGCACGTCGTCGAGCAGCCCCCTGAACTGCCGGTCCGTTCGATCTCGGCCGAAGTAAGTGACGCCGTCGAATTCCTCGATAGCGTGGCTGCTGCTGTCGACTGCCGATGCCAGCACGCCCTGATCACCCATGAAGATCGTCGCCTGGTCCGGTTCGACCACCAGTGCAACGAAGACCCACTCGCCGTCAGGCACAATGACTCCGGAATCCCAATCCCAATTGCCGCCGTTCCAGTGGTAGCGTAGCTCATGCTGATTACCGAGGTTCAGACCTGCGACGGTATCGCCGTCGCGAGAGAAGACCAACCCAGTGAACGGAACTTGGCTTCCGTCCCGCTTCATCCATGCAGTGATCGTAACTCGGTCACTATTGAGGTCCAGCGCGGGCACTGAAACGTAGTCATTGATCCCGTCGAAAGAAACAGCTGTTCCGAGGATCGGGCTGGCGCTGGGCTGATCGAGCAACGGGCCGTTGACATAGATCCCGTCCTGGCCGCCCATGGTGTTGGAGGCGGTCGTGCCGCTCGCTTCGTCCAGGGACCAATGACCGAAATCCGCCAGCGTGTACTGCCACACATGTCCAGGGATTTCCGACGCACCAATCCTCTCGTCGATACGCCAGAAGTACGTGATACCGCTCTGAGCAACGCCCGGCGGGTCAAACCACGATTTCGTTAGGCTCCCCCGATACTCCCCTGACTCCGTCGTAGCGTCGCGGACGGCCACATAATCGCTTCCGAAGTACACGTCGTGCGAATCGGTGACGGGCCCCGCAGTCCACTCGATGATCCCGTCCGACGCGATGAGCTTCCCACCGTCAGCCGGCTGCGGCGTTGTCGCACGCGCGCCGTGGGCACGCACGTCGTCAATCTCATTGGCGGTCAACGCGTAGTCATAGACCCGCACCTCGTCAAGCCAGCCATCAAACCGTCGCGAAGCGCTGTTTCGATCCCGTCCGATGTCCAGCAAGCCGTTGAATTCCTCGACCCCATGAGCATAAACATGCTCAGCCGACTGCATCACGCCGGCGTCCATGAACACCGTGGCAACATTCGGCGCGACAACCATCGCCACGAAGACCCACTCGCCATCCGGAACGATCAGCCCCGTCGACCAGTTGTACGTGCCGGCTTCGCCGTTCCATGTGTATCGAAGTTCATTGCCCGGACCGAACGACAGGCCTGCATTCGTATCCGCGTCGTTGCTGTAGACGATTCCCGACCACGCCGCCTGTTCGCCGTTACGCCTCAACCACGTCGTGAACGTAATCCGGTCCGTGTACAGGTTGAGCGCGGGAACCTCGACGTAGTCGTTGACACCGTCGAAGCGCAGGCTGCCGTTGTACCGCCCGAACGCCCAAGTTGCGCCCCCGAAGATCGTGCCATGCGTAGCGCCGAACGTCGCGTCCTCAGCCACCGAGCCGCCGGCGGCGTCCAGCTTCCAATACCCGCGAAGCTTCTCCGGACGCACGTCGAACGACACCGTGCCGGCCGTCTGTTCGCCCGTTCCATCCCCGACCGTGTACTGGAAGGTGTCCTCTCCGATGAAGATCTGGGTCGGCAGCGCATACACCAACTCGTCTCGTCCACCGGGTCCGGTTCCTGCTGTGAGTGTAACTGTCGCACCCGCCGTGCTGACAGCGTCGAATGCGTCGATACTCAACAGATCACAGTTGCCGTCCTCGTCGTTTCCGAGAACGTCGAACGCAGCCGATCCGATTCCATCGTAATCGCTCTTTCGGATCGCCATCGCTTCGGGATAGGCGTATGGCGGCAGCGGTGTAGCGTGCGGGCCGACGTCGTCCAGGCAGGCGCCGGAATCCCGCGAGGCCTCGAAAATGTCCCGGGTGTTCGGGGCGACGTACAGGCAGCCTCCGCACATGTTGTTGCACGGTGTCAGGTCGTGGCAGTGGCCGGCACCCCAGTTGTGCCCCATTTCGTGCCCCATCGCGTTCGGCGTGTTGTACAAGCTCCACCCGTAGTTCCAGGCGGTGCAAGATCCAACGACCCACGCCAGTCCAC
>JAJDDU010000285.1 GCA_029260155.1 Phycisphaerae bacterium
GAACGAACGCTGATGAACATCGATTCCGATCGACCACATGGTGAGTCTCCTTCTTGAGGTCCTGGGGCTCCTTGATCGAGGCTACGACCCCCGATCCGAGACCCCGAACGTACCCAAGGGGAGACTCGCTTCATAGTTTCATGCACACGCTTGCGTGGGCATGGGCTAGCATTACACTCTCGCAAGGCAATCCGACTCGTCGCGCAACAGCAATTGCGACAAGTCGCAAGATGAACAACCGAAGTTGAAAGGCCAAACACGATGCTCACTCCCTACGCTCCCGAACCCTATGTTGATTTCACCCAGGATGAACCCAAAGCCAAGATACTGGCCGCCCTCGAACAGGTTCGCGGGCAGCTCGGGAAACGCTACCCGCTGTGGATCGGCGGCGAAGCGGTAACCTCGCCAAACGTACTCAAGTCCACCAGCCCCGCAGCGAGCGATCGCGTCGTCGGCGAAGTCGACAAGGCGAACGCCGATCTCGCAGACAAGGCGATTCGCTTGGCGGCTGAGCGCTTCAAGACTTGGTCGCGCGTTCACCCCGAAGAACGCGCCATGATACTCGCAAAGGCCGCCCGTATCATGCGCGACCGCGTCTACGAGTTGTCCGCCTGGCAGTGTTACGAAGTGGCAAAGCCTTGGCTTGAAGCCTACGCCGATGTCTGCGAAGCCATCGACTTCTGCGACTTCTACGCCCGCGAGATGATCCGCCTCCAAGGGCGGCACCCCGTGACCCCCTTCGCCGGCGAAGACAACGGCGTCGAATACATCCCACTCGGCGTCATCGGCGTCATCCCGCCGTGGAACTTCCCGCTGGCCATCTGCATGGGCATGACCACCGCAGCCCTCGTCGCCGGAAACACCGTCGTGCTCAAGCCGTCCAGCGATTCACCCGTCGTCGCTTCCATAATGTACGACATCTTGACCGAAGCAGGCTTGCCGCCGGGCGTGCTGAACTTCGTCCCCGGCAGCGGCGGCGAAGTCGGCGAGACAATCGTCAACCATCCGCTCGTCCGCATGATCGCCTTCACCGGATCGAAGGAGGTTGGCCTGCACATCAACGAGCAAGCCGCCAAAGTCGCCGAAGGACAAATCTGGGTCAAACGTGTCATCCTTGAGATGGGCGGCAAGGACGGCATCTTGGTCGACGAAACCGCCGACATCGAAGCCGCTGCGGCCGGTGTCGTCGCCGGGGCGTTCGGCTTCCAGGGTCAAAAGTGCTCAGCCTGCTCACGGCTCGTGGCACACGAGAAGATATACGACGATCTGCTCGGTCGGATCGTCGAGTTGAGTCGCAAGCTCACCGTCGGCGACACCACAACCACCGAGAACTACTCAATGAGCGCCGTCATCAACGACGCCGCCTTCAAGAGCATCAGCAACTACATCGCTGTCGGCAAGGGCGAAGGTCGCCTCGTCCTCGGTGACACGCAAGTGCCCACCGGTGGGCACTTCATCGCCCCAACCATCATCGCCGACATCGACCGCAACGCCCGCATCGCCCAGGAAGAAATCTTCGGACCGGTTCTCGCCGTCATCAAAGCCAAGAGCTTTGACGACGGACTCGACATCATCAACGACACTCAGTTCGGACTCACCGGCGCTCTTTTCTCAAGCGATCGCGACCGTCTCAACCGCGCCCGCAACGAGTTCCACGTCGGCAACCTCTACCTGAACCGCAAATGCACCGGCGCACTCGTCGACGTGCAGCCATTCGGCGGTTTCAACATGTCCGGCACGAATTCCAAGGCAGGTGGCCGCGACTACATCCACATGTTCCTTCAGGGCAAGTCGATCACGGAGAAGCTCTAAGCTATGAAGCATGTTTTTTGCGCCGCAACACTGACGCTGATTTGCACCACCTCCGTACCGGCCGACGGCGGTGCGCGCATGCCCTACCGCAAGGACATGCAGCCAATCGTGGACGCAGGCGTCGTGCGGCATTTGCCCGGCTTGCTCGCCTACTACAAAGACCTGCACGCCAACCCCGAGCTCTCGCTCCATGAAGAACGCTCTGCCGCAAAAATGGCAGAACGCCTCAAGACCGCCGGCTACACCGTGACCACCGGTGTCGGCGGACACGGGGTCATCGGCATACTCGCAAACGGCGACGGGCCAACGGTTCTCATCCGCGGCGATATGGACGCGCTGCCCGTCGTTGAGGAAACCGGTTTGCCCTACGCCAGCAAGGTCACCAGCCAAACCGACGACGCCCACACGGTCGGCGTCATGCACGCGTGTGGCCACGACATTCACCAAACCTGTCTCGCGGGAACAGCCGCCCTATTATCCGAGACACGGGCCAAGTGGCGCGGCACCGTCGTCATCATCGCCCAACCCGCCGAGGAAATCGGCCGCGGCGCGGTCATGATGATCGAGGACGGTCTGTTCGACCGCATCCCCCGTCCCGACTACTGCCTCGCGCTCCACGTGTCGTCCTCCGCCCCCGCCGGAATGGTCGCGTACACTTCCGGGTGGGCGCTGGCCAACGTCGATTCGGTCGACGTCACCATCCACGGCCGCGGCGGTCACGGATCGCGCCCGCACGAAGCAATCGACCCCGTTCTCGCAGCCGCTCAGACCATCGTCGCACTGCAAACGATCGTCTCCCGGCGCGTCGACCCCATCGAGTCAGCCGTCATCACCGTTGGATCGATCCACGCAGGTTCCAAGCACAACATCATCGCCGACGAAGCGCGATTGCAGATAACCGTCCGCTCATACACCGAAGAAACCCGCCGCATCCTGCTCGACGGCATTCGCGACGTCACCATCAACACGTGTCGCGCGATGGGCTGCACCAAGGATCCCGATGTCGTCGTCCGCGACAACGAATTCACACCAGCCACGTACAACGACCCCGTCCTCACGCAAAAAGCAGTCAGCGTTCTGAATCAGGTTCTCACACCCAATCACGTGCGCGAGGTCGATCCCGTCATGGGCGGCGAGGATTTCGGTCGCTACGGACGCCACCTGAAAGTCCCGTCATTCATCTATTGGCTCGGCGCAGTCGAGATGAATCGCTTTCTAGCCAGTCAAAAACCCGGCGGTGACCCCCTGCCCGCCATCCACTCCAGCACTTTCGCCCCCGACCCCGTGCCCACAATCACCACAGGCCTCCGATGCACCACCGCCCTCGCGCTGTCATTGCTTTCACGAGAGTAATTGGTTGGCCCATCGCTCCAGCCATGGGCCAACCACTCTGGCAGGTTGATTCACCCGCTCGCAACGTCGTCAGGGGCATGCCGGGCAGGTATCGTCAACCTCATAGTTGTTCGGATCGCAATCTCCCTGATTCAACGTGATCGTCCCGTTGGTATCGCCTTCGACACAGATCGGCGGATCGAGGTCCAGACATCCGATGACGTCGATATCGCCGTCCAGATCTCCGTCGATGTCGACACACCCGTCGAACGAGTAAGCAAGAAGCGTCAAAGGAATCGTCTCCGGGCCGAACAGAATGTCGCCGTCGACATCGAAGCTGCCCGTCGCGGTCCCGGTCTGAAGACTGCCGTCGAACCCGTCGTCGATGTGAATGAATGACGTCGCGCTGATGCCCTCGCCGATGGTAATGTCTCCGTCGCACGCTCCGTCGATCAAGATGCGCCCATAGCGGACGAGAGCTCCGTCGATCTCGATCGACCCCGTCGACGTCACGTCGCCATCCACCGAGATGTCGTCGGACAGGTTATCCCCCACCGTCACGGTCCCTGTCAGGTCAGTGCCGATGGAGACCTCGCCCGACAGATCGTCGGCCACGTCGATCGTCCCTGCCATCGTCCCGCTGACGGTCACCGTGCCCGTCACGTCCGCGCCACTTGTCGTCTTGAACTCGCCAGTGCTGGTCACGCTGGTGAAGGTGGCGGTTCCCGAGAAGGGCGCGGTCCCGACGTCGGACACCCACACGAGTCCGCTGATCGCCCCGCCGTTGACGATACTCCCGGCACCCCCGTCGCGGATTCCGATCACGCCTGCGACATCATCGTTGGTCAGGTCGATCGTGCCACCGCTGCTCAGGCTCCCGAGCAGTTTGACCACTCCGCCCGAGCTGATGCCTTTCGACAATGTGATGTCCCCTCCGATG
>JAJDDU010000286.1 GCA_029260155.1 Phycisphaerae bacterium
CGCCCTCAAGACGCGGGCGGTGCTCGATGGCGACGCGTGGGTGATCAACGGCTCGAAGATGTTCATCACCAACGGCCACCGCGCGGGTCTGTTCGTGGTGACCGCACGCACCTCGGACGAGAGCAAGACGAAGGGCATTAGCGCGTTCATCGTCGAGCGCGATACGAAGGGCCTGATCATCGGCCCGAAAGAAGACAAAATGGGCATGCGCGCGAGCGATACCGTGCCGGTTACGCTCGAAGATGTCCGCGTCCCCAAGGAGAACCTCTGCGGCGAACTGAACAACGGTTTCATCGATACACTAAAGGTGCTGGAACGCGGACGTATCACGATCGGTTCGCTTTCCGTCGGGTTGGCACGCGGTGCACTGGAAGAGGCGCTAGCCTACGCTCAGCAGCGCGAGCAGTTCGGCAAGCCGTTGGTCGCCCATCAGGCAATTCAGATGATGCTCGCGGATATGGCCATGGAGACCGACGCTGCCCGGTTACTGGTCCGCCGCGCGGCGCTGTTGCAGGATGCGGGCGAGTCCAGCGAGATGGAATCATCGATGTGCAAGTTGTTCGCCAGTGAGATTGCCACCAAGGCGTGCCTCAATGGCATCCAGATTTGCGGGGGGTACGGATACACGAAGGACATCCCCATCGAGCGACTCATGCGCGACGCGAAGCTGTGCGAGATCGGCGAGGGCTCGAGTCAGGTGCAGCGGATGATCATCTCCCGTCGCCTGCTCAACTTTGAAGGGAAATAGCGATGGACTACGAACTCAGCGAAGACCACCGCATGCTGCAAGAATCCGTCCGCGACTTCTCCTTAAAGGAGGTCGCGCCGGGGGCTGAGAGTCGCGATCACGAAGGAGAGATTCCAACGTCGCTCCGCGATCAAATCGTCGAGTTGGGCTTGATGGGCATCTGCATCCCCGACGAATACGGCGGTGCGGGGCTCGACTGCTTGGCGGGGGCGATCGTCGTCGAGGAGATCTCGAAGTCGTGCGCCGGAACGGGTGTGCTGATCAGTGCGCACAACTCACTCTGCGTCGATCCCATCCTGGCATTCGGGACGGCTGAACAGAAGCAGAAGTACTTGCCCAAGCTGGCGAGCGGGACGGTCGGTTGTCTATCTCTGACCGAGGCGGGAAGTGGAAGCGACGCGGGCGCAGCAAGTTGCATGGCCGTCGAGGAAGCGGACGGTTGGCGCATCAACGGCAGCAAGATCTTCATCACCAACGGCAAAGAGGCTGGGATCATGGTGCTTATCGCCGTGACCGATCCCGACAATCCCAAGCGTCGCCTCAGCGCGTTCATAGTCGAAAAACCGTGGGACGGATTGCGGGTCGGCAAGCTCGAAAAGAAGCTGGGTATACGGTGCAGTTCCACCGCGGAGTACGTGTTTGAAGACTGTCTGATTCCCAAGGAAAACCTACTCGGCGAATGTGGCAAAGGTTTCCACGTCGCACTCGCCACGCTGGACGGCGGGCGTATCGGCATCGCCTCGCAAGCACTGGGTATCGCAGAAGCAAGCCTCCACGTCGCGACGAAGTACGCGGAGACTCGCGTTCAGTTCAATCGCCCTATCGGCAAGTTCCAGGCCATTCAAACCAAGCTAGCCGACATGGCCGTCCGCATCGAAGCGTCGCGAAGTCTAATTCACCGCGCCGCGTGGATGAAGGACCAAAAGCAACCCTACGGATACTACTCTGCGATGGCGAAGCTTTACGCCAGTGAGACAGCCTCTCTGTGTGCCAATCACGCGGTGCAAGTGTTCGGCGGGTACGGTTACTGTCAGGACTACCCAGCCGAGCGTTTCTTGAGAGACGCGAAAATCACGGAACTGTACGAAGGCACCAGCGAGATTCACCGCATCGTGATCGCACGCGGCGTGATGAAGGAAGCGGAACAAGGGTTTACTGCAAAGGTATGACAACCATGATGGACAAAAACAAACCAATCGCCGTCATCGGCGCCGGCACGATGGGACGGGGGATCGTTCAAACACTCGCTCAAAGCGGGTTCAAGGTGATGATGCACGACGCGCTGCCCGCCGCCATGGAAAGCGCAACGGCATCGATAACCAAAATGCTCAACCGAGCTGTTGAGAAAGGCAAGATGGAAAAGGCCGACGCCGAAGCTGCCGTCGGCCGGATTACGTCGGTGAATACCCTGTCCGACATCGGTCGGCCACAACTCATCATCGAAGCCGCCACCGAGAATCCCGACCTCAAGATCAGAATTCTCAAGTCACTCGACCCGCTCGTCGAATCAGGCGGCATCATCGCGACCAACACTTCCAGCATCAGCGTCACCAAACTCGGCGCAGTCATGTCAGACCCGACGCGATTCATCGGCATGCACTTTTTCAATCCCGTGCCGCTCATGAAACTCGTCGAAGTGGTCCGCGGGCTTGAGACGTCGGACGCGACGGTTCAGGAAACGTGCGAACTCGCGGTGACCCTCGGCAAGACGCCGCTGAAGGTCAACGATCACCCCGGCTTCGTTTCCAATCGCGTACTAATGCCCATGATCAACGAAGCCGTCTTCACGCTGCAAGACGGCGTGGCCGACGCCGAGACGATTGACGGTGTGATGAAGATGGGCATGAACCACCCGATGGGGCCGCTGGCGTTGGCCGACCTGATCGGCACCGACGTCTGCCTTTTCATTCTGGAAGTGCTACACCGCGACCTGGGCGAGGACCGCTACAGGCCGTGCCCGCTGCTACGCAAGATGGTCGACGCCGGACGACTTGGGAAGAAAACAAAGCGAGGATTCTACAGCTATGAGTAGTGCGACAAAAGCAACACTATCCGTTGACGGCCCACTGGCCACCATCACAATCGCCACCGAAGGCGGTCTCAACGTAATGTCGACCGATGCTGTTGGCCAACTCGGTGAGATCGTCGGGCAAGTGGCGGAGAATCGTGACATCCGATTCGCGGTGATCCGCGCCGAAGGAAAGGTCTTCATCGCCGGGGCGGACATCAAAGAGATGGCGGACTTCGACGTCGATGTTGCAGGAGGATTCGGTGAACTCGGTTCCTCGGTCTGCGATGCGATCGAGGAGTTGCCGTGCATCACCATCGCTGCCATCCACGGCGCCGCGCTCGGCGGAGGCTGCGAAATCGTGCTGGCGACGGATTTCCGGATCGCCACCGAAAATGTTAAGATCGGCCTGCCCGAAACGACGCTGGGCCTGATACCGGGATGGGGCGGCGTGCCCCGCGCGTGCCTCCTCGCCGGGGTGACGGCCGCGAAGAAGCTGATATACGGCGGAGTCCCGGTCTCCGCCACCGAAGCCAAGTCGATGGGGCTCATCGACGAGGTGGTGGCCGACGCCGGCGCGCTGGATGAAGCGGTGAAGGCGTTGTTTGCATCGCTCGCCAAAGGCAGCCCCGCAGCCATCGCATTGGCCAAGCAGGCCATGTACGAGGGTGATGATGTCGCCGCGTTCGCCGAATGCTTCGCCGGACCCGAATCGCGGGAGGGTATGGCTGCCTTCACCGAAAAGCGACCCGCAGAGTGGATGAAAGGTTGACCAGTAGATGAGCATACGCCCGAACATCGAGAAACCGGCCGACGCAGCCGCCGTCGACAAGCCGTTCGCCGGCCCCGAGGATCTTGCTGGGTTCGATCCCGCGACCGCTTTGGGCATTCCGGGCGAGTATCCCTACACGCGCGGCGTGCATCGCGAGATGTACCGCAAGCGCCTCTGGACCATGCGCCAGTTCGCCGGGTTCGGGTCAGCCGATCAGACCAACGAGCGATTCAAGTTCCTGCTGGAGAAGGGCCAGACCGGACTCAGCACTGCGTTCGACCTGCCGACGCTGATGGGCCGCGATAGTGACGACCCGCTGGCACTCGGCGAAGTCGGTCGTTGCGGCGTTGCGATTTCCTCGCTGGCCGACATGCGCCGTCTCTTCGCGGGCATTGACCTCGCCTCCGTCAGCACCAGTATGACAATCAACGCGCCGGCGGCGATTCTGCTGGCGTTCTACGTCGCCGTGGCAGAGGAGCAGGGGCATACGCCCGACCAACTGCGCGGCACGCTGCAAAACGACATTCTCAAGGAGTTCCACGCTCAGAACGAGTACGTCTTTCCACCCCGGCCAAGCGTCAAGCTGGTTATCGATACCATCGAGTACGGCACGCATCACATGCCATTGTGGAACACGGTGAGCGTCAGCGGCTACCACATTCGCGAAGCCGGAGCGACCGCTGCCGAAGAACTCGCCTTCACCCTGGCCGACGGCATGGAGTACACGCGGCTGTCGATCGAGCGCGGGCTCGATGTCGATGCCTTCTCTCCGCGCATCAGCTTCTTCTTTGACGCGCACAACGACTTCTTCGAGGAGATCGCGAAGTTCCGGGCGGCGCGGCGCATCTGGGCGAATGTGATGCGTAACCGGTTCAAAGCGAAGAACGAACGAAGCTGGTGGCTTCGTTGTCATGCCCAGACCGCCGGTGTCAGCCTGACCGAACAGCAGCCCATGAACAACGTCGTGCGGGTCGCCTTGCAGGCCATGGCAGCCGTGCTCGGCGGGACGCAGTCGCTGCACACAAACAGCATGGACGAGACCTTGGCGCTGCCGACGGCGGAAGCCGCCAAACTCGCCCTGCGCACGCAGCAGATCATCGCGCACGAATCCCACGTCACGCAGACCGTCGACCCGCTTGCGGGAAGTTACTTCGTCGAGAAGCTGACCAACGAGATGGAGGCGAAGGCTCAGGCCATCTTCGATCAGATTGACGCCATGGGCGGCGTGCTCAACGCCATCGACCGCGGCTACTTCCGCAGAGCAATCGCCGAGTCTGCCATGCAGGAGCACAAGCGGATCGAATCCGGCCAACAGACAATTGTCGGCGTGACCGATTTTCTAGACGAAGAACAGCAGCCCATTCCGATGCTTGAAGTCACTCAGGCGACGGAAGACGAACAGGTCGCCCGCCTCACGCAGCTCAAGAAAGACCGCGACGAAACGAAGCACACAGAGTCCCTCGCCAATCTGCGAACCGTCGCCGCCGACGGCGAAAACGTCATGCCCGCCCTAATCCGCGCAGCCAAAGCAGACGCCACCGTCGGCGAATTAATGACCACCATGCAGTCCGTCTTCGGAACCTACGACGGCGGCCCGGAGTGGTGACCGTACCAAACAACGTGTGCGCCCAAGTGGGGCGGGTTCCACCCGCCTACCAACAGTCGAGTAGGCCATGAATGTCAGGCATTGTCTAATCGGGGAAACGGGTCATCCTCATCTGCATCGGCATGGCCTGTCGGAAGTGAACATTGACCACGCGCTGGCCAAGCCGGGCAGAATTGTCGGTTTGCCCCGGAGGGGCGCGTGAGAATAGCCCAGCGATTCATCGCTGGGAAATCGGTTGTCCACGACGGCTCAAGTCCCGGAGGGACGGATGAACTCTCAGGGCAGCGTGAATGGAGGTGATCCGTCGTGGGGCATTCATACACAAGTTGCCTGATCCACTACGTTTTCAGCACCAAGGATCGCCGCAAGCTAATCTCGCCAAGCCTCCAAGAACGTCTCTGGCCCTACATGGGCGGCATCGCCCGCGAGAACGGCATGAAGGCATTGGCCGTCGGCGGGACGAGCGATCATGTACACATGCTGGTTTCCCTGCCATCCACCGTTTCAATCGCCAACGCCGTTCAACTAATCAAGGGCGGTTCGTCCAAGTGGATTCACGACACGTTCCCCGCCGAGACGGGATTTGAGTGGCAGGAGGGCTACGGAGCGTTCAGCATCGGCTCGTCGGGTGTCGACGATACCCTTGCTTACATCACCACGCAGGAGGAACATCATCGCGCGAAGACGTTCGAGGACGAATTCTCGACTTTTCTCAAGAGGCACGGGATCGCGTATGACGATCGATACGTCTTTGGCTAGTATGACAGCGCTAAATGGGCTCAAGCGATTTGGGTTCGCGCGCCGATGAGGTTTCTGAATGGGAATTCAGGAGTCTCGATGATGACTGCAGATCAGATTCGATCATTGCAGCCGACGCTGGCTGCGCTGTTGGAGCGGTTTCGACCGTTTTTTGCCCGCCGGACGACGTTTGACCACTGGCATCATTACCTAGCTGGCTTGATGGCTGATCTGAAACGCAAGAGCATCGAGCCGATCGCCCTGGCGGCGGGTGTGCCGGTCCGAACGCTGCAGGAGTTCCTGGCCTTCTTCGTTTGGGATGAAGACCGGGTCAGCAACGGACTGCAACAGCTCGTGGCGGATGAACACGGGTGCGATGAGGCCATCGGTGTTCTGGATGCCTCGGCGCACCACAAACAAGGCGACAAGACGCCCGGAGTACAGCGGCAGTGGTGTGGCGAACGAGGGAAAGTCGAGAACTG
>JAJDDU010000287.1 GCA_029260155.1 Phycisphaerae bacterium
ACTCGGCCAGAGATGGGGCAGCCATTGCAATCTCGAAGCACCCGCTTGGGCTAGCCGAAAACCACGGCCATGCTCGGATAGAAGAATGGGAAACAACGGCTGGTTGTTGACATCAAGAGGGCTTTCATAGAAGTGCGGCACCAACATTCCGGGCTCAGATCGAGCATAGGCGTTCGTCGAGCGCCACGCCCATCAACATTCCACCCCCGCTGCAGCGTCGTACGCCGGTGGCTGTGCGGCCCGACAAATCCACAGATCAGACCTGTAGCTATTACCATGAGGGGACGCCACGCGCGGTGCCCGACTTCCCATGCCCGTGTGTCGGAGACTGACGCCGAGATTCGCAGCGGGAGCACGGAACGATCATTCCAAAAACGAACCCGATTCAAACCGACCCGAAACGCCAATACCGGCTCCAAAAAGAGGTCTCCGCCCGCGCGCGCAGAGACCGTATTGACGAAACGAAGCCATCTGGCAGTCTCACTTTAATCCGAGGATCGGATGGATCAGCGGCGCTACTCGCCGAGAAAGCCGTCCAGCTTCCCTTGTTTCCGGGCGCGGGAACGACGGTTGTACGTCGCCACGTCAGCCGCCAGCCGCCGCCACGCAGCCTTCCACGCCTCGTCGCCAGCGTCCGCAGACAATGCCCGCACGAATCGAACGCGGTCCGTCAGCGTGATCAAGTTACACTCCGCGAGGCTCGCCGCCATGCGCGTCACAGCCCGCCAATACGCTCGGCCGCTCACCAGTTGACGCAGTCGCACACCGTCCAAATCCACCAGCCACAACATCGGATCGCCGTCTGCGCGATCCCAACCCGTCACCAGCACATTCGACGCCTTGAAATCCCGGTGAAACACCCCCCGCGACCGCATCCGCAGGCAGAGTTCCGCGACGCGCTCAGCCATCGCCCGTTTCGCCCGCGCCGCTTCCGCAGGGGCGAGCGCGGGTATCTGCCACCACATCACCCCGTCCAAATCGACCGCGTCGGGCACCGCTTCAGCCACGAACCACGCTTCCGCCGGCTGGCGGCGCTCCAGCAAGACCCGAGGCAACGGCGTACGCACGCCCACGCCCAGCAGCCCGAACGCCCTGTTCCAGTTCTTCCGCTCGCGCGATTCGCGCAACCACCTGCGGGCCTCACCGCGCTTGCATACAACCTCAAGCCCCGAGAGATGCGTTCGAAAAACCTGCGCCGTACGCGATCGCTTCAGATCAACTCGCCCAGGAAGAGTGTCAGGACGTGTCACCAGCGTGATCAGCATTCGCCGCCAATCGTCCAGCGACGGACGCACCGACGATGTCGAAGCCAGCCCATCCTCCAGCTGCCAGTCAGTCAGCACTCGCCCAGACCACCCACCGTCGATCTCGACGGTCTCGAACTGAAAGCGGGCTACGTTTTCACGCGATCCGTTCCGCGACATGCGCACCACTCTACCACTAAAACCGGCGCGTCGCCGCCGCATTCGCGAACAGCGTTCGTATGTTCGACGTGCCCGAAAGAGCCCCCCGCTTGGCGATGTAGTCTTCGAGGAACGCACCCCCGATCCGCTCGCGGAGCTTCTGGTCCGCGATGCTGGCCGCCAGCGTCTTCAGATCCGCTGCAGCCAGCCGATCGTCACAAACCCCCACGCGGGCCCGCTCCACGTCGATCAGGCGAATGCTCCACTCGCCTCCCGGGCGACCCACGAAGATATGCCGCTCCGAGAAGTCCGTATGCACGAAGCCCGCATCGTGAAGCCTCGCCGCGAACGTCGCCAAGGCATCCATCAGGCTGTCGCCCGATTCCGGCATCTTCCACCACGTCTGCTCCAGCGGCATTTCGTCGGCCACTTCCTCCATCAGAAAGAACAGCCGCGTCGCAACCGAGAGAACGCCCGAAGAGCCCCGAGCAAGGACATTTGGACCGGCGAATCCGTTGTCATTCAGCCAGTCGATCATTCTCAGTTCATGAAAGCCCCGCGCTACATGCCGCTGAAACACCTGCGAAGCAGCCAGCCAATACCGCTTCAGGTAGCAGTTTCGCCCGTCGACCCGCACACGCACCACGCCACGCCCTTTGTGCGTACGCATATCCTCACCGCACAAGGCGAACACCCCGTCGATGGAGTCGAAATCCGCGAGTGTCAGCTTCGTGTCACTCAGCGCATCCATGGGTCACGCGCTTTGCGAAGCCTGCAAATAGACCTCTTCGTACGGCTGAACGACGACGAACCCTGTCCCGTCGAACTCCATCTGTATGGACTCGCCGCTCCCACGTCCGAAAAAAGTCTTCAAAGATATGTCTGTCCGAAACTTCGGCGTCAGATTGCCCGACCACGCCACCGTCGCGTTCGGATCGGTTATCACCGGTGCTCCCGGCTCGACCATCAGCGTCATGGGGTCGTAATGCGTGGTGATCGCGATCAACCCGTTGCCTTCCAGCCGCACGTTGAACAGCCCGCCGGCCAACACGCCGGTGATCTTCCGCATCAGCTTGATGTCCCATTGGATCGACTGCTCGAAGGCCAGCAGGTCATTGCCGTTGACGAAGATGGCTTCGTTGTCCAAGGCGAGAATGGAGACTTTCTTGCCCATGTCCGCAAGGTACAGCCGGCCATTGCCTTCCGCCTTCGTCAGTCGCGTCCCCTCGCCGCTGACGGCCTTCTTCAGCAGTTTGCCGATTCCGTGCTCCAGGATGCCCTCTCGCGTGAACTTGATCGCTCCGCAGTAGGCCACCATGGCGCCCATCTTCGTCCAGACCATCCCATCGAGGTTCACCTCCAGGAGACGCTCGCTCTCCAGCTCGAAGAACCCCTCGCCGCGATCTTGCTGCGCGGTTGTGTTGACGAAGTCGTTGACCGAGTACCGACTCATAACCCTGCTCCCAATGCTACCGAATCAATCCGTTGCCGTTCCGCCGCACATCCTAGCCCGATCGCGATGATCGCGAAACCGGATCCTAGCAGTGGAGGTCGCCAAGCGAACCGCGCCCGAGAATATTTTTTTTGCAGACGATATTCGGACGGGACGGGCGGTGTGTCCGGTAAAGCACTGCAAAGTCGGCCGATGTCGGGGTCGTTTTTGTTATGGGAATGTGGCAAGCGTCTCATAAGTCCAAGGATCCGAATACGCTGCACAGCAAGGTCCAACTTCGTGTTAAAGGCCGTTTATCGGGGTGACGATTTTTGTCCTGTCGCGAACGCAGGTCTTGTCCTGATTGTTCGGCGGCAAAGGGTTGATCCGGTTGTACGAAGTCGGAATCAACTGTGTGAGTTGGCGGTGGTCCCCGGGCGTGTCGGGTGGCCTCGGATGGACGGATAATCAGACGCGGCGCTCTTTTGGCATGCTACGCACGCATGCGGCGTCCGAAAGTCGAGGAGTGTGAAACCGGCCGTTGATGGCGGAATGAATTCGGAACCCTGAATTCTGAATTCTGAATTGTCAGCGGTCAGGAGGCACGACGAAAATGAGCAGAATCAACACCAACGTTCAGTCGCTCATCTCCACTCGGGTGTTTCAAAAAAACACCGCGAATTTGAACCGGACCCTGACTCGTCTGAGCACGGGGCTTCGCATCAACTCCGGGCGGGACGATCCGGCCGGGCTGATCGCGTCGGAGATCCTTCGCTCGACGAAGCGGGCGTTGACGGCGGCTACCGACAACGCCCGTCGAGCCGACACGATCGTCGCGGTGGCCGAGGGAGGGCTCCAGGAAGTCAGTTCGCTTCTCTTGGACCTCGAAGACCTCGTCGACCGCACGGCGAACGAAGCCGGTCTAACGAGTGACGAAGTCGCGGCCAATCAACTTCAGATGGACTCCATTCTGAATTCGATCACGCGATTGGCAAACTCGACGACCTTCGGCAGCAAGAAGCTGCTGGACGGGAACTTGGACTTCAACACGTCGGGCTACGCGCACGTGAATGCCACGTCCGGGTTCGTCGCTTTCAGCACGGGCGTCACGTCCTTGCAGGTGAATGCCGCGTCCGTGGCCGACAACTCCTTCAAAGAAGGGGTGGTCGAAGTTGTCACTGGGTCGGAGTTCGCATTCATCAGTGCGCTGGGCGACGGGCAAGGCGCGGCAAACGCAACAGACGGAGCGTTGTCTGCTGCGGTGACGATTCAGGTGGCCGGCAATTTCGGCGTGCAGAACTTCAGTTTCGCGTCCGGCGCAACAATGGCGCAGATCGTCACTGCGGTGAACGGTTCCTCGGAGCTCACCGGAGTGTCGGCAACTACGTCCGCAAATGCCGGTGGTGCCCCCGCCGCGATCTTCGCGAGCACTACGTACGGAAGCAAGGGATTCGTCGACATCGACATCGTCAATACCACCGCGACCACGGGGTTGACCTTGAGCGGTAGCAGTGGCCGCGACACGGGCGTGGACGGGACGATCCTGATCAACGGCCAAGCCGCCATCGTGGACGGCCTCAACGCCTCCGTACGAACGAGTTCGCTCGATGCAGAGTTGATACTCTCGTCTTCGTTCGGCACGACCGACGGCGGTGAGACCGGATTCTCGATTAACGGCGGTGGTGCGAAATTCAACATCGCCCAGGAGGTTGGGCTGAACGGCCAGGCTACGATCGGGATCAAGGGGGTCGGCACCGGCTCGTTGGGCAATTCCTCGGTCGGTTTCATCTCCTCGCTCGCTCAAGGGGAGACCAACGACCTGAGCAGCAAGAACTTCACAACCGCGCAGCGCGTAGTGCGCGCGGCCATCAATCAGGTTTCGACCCTGCGAGGCCGGTTGGGGGCGTTCCAGCGGAATACGCTGGAGAGTTCCATCAACTCGATGTTGGTGGCGTTTGAAAACACGGCGGCGGCAGAGAGTGCCATTCGTGATGCCGACTTTGCGGTCGAAACATCGGCGCTGACGCGGTCGCAGATTCTGGTGAACTCGGCCACGGCGACCTTGCAGTTGGCCAACGCCGGACCGCAGAACGTTCTCGCGCTGCTCGGTTAACGACGCAGCACATGGGTGACCCGTCGCCAAGGCGACGGGTCACCCGAGTTTCCCCCGACCAGCACACGTCTTCCCGCCAAGCCTCGTGGATTCATGAGGTTACGCGCTCTTTTCGGACGCAATTACCTAACCCAAGTTGAACAGTTACGGAGTTTGAACGGCCCGGAGGATAGCGCCATGGCCGTTTTGGGGTAGAAGTCGTGACTACATTTGGGTGACCTTGTCGATTCGACGCAAACGCTGGGGTAGCGTGAGGCCGAGGCGGTT
>JAJDDU010000288.1 GCA_029260155.1 Phycisphaerae bacterium
AACCGCCTCGGCCTCACGCTACCCCAGCGTTTGCGTCGAATCGACAAGGTCACCCAAATGTAGTCACGACTTCTACCCCAAAACGGCCATGGCGCTATCCTCCGGGCCGTTCAAACTCCGTAACTGTTCAACTTGGGCTAGCCGCCGGATTCGGCGAGAGCGTTCGCTGGTCGCACACGGTCGCCAAGGACATGAAGTATGTGGCGGTTCGCGTCGGGGCTGCTGAAAAGCCACTCGGCGTCGTGCGTGTGTCGATGGCCGTCCAGAGTATCGCGGCTCGCGCGCAGCCCGCACGACGCTTGGCGACAACGATCGCTATCGTGTCGGTCTTTGCTGCGATCCTCTTGGCGTTAGCGCTTGCCCTGCTTTGGAGCCGCCGAATTCAACGCATTACCGAGGCGGCAAGCAGCATCTCCGGCGGAAACCTGTCAGCCCGCGTTGCCGTGTCCGGCCATGACGAGATAGCGGTACTCGGTCGATCACTCAACGATATGCGAGAAAAGCTGTCGGCCCAGCTCGGCACAATCGACCGACAACGCCGCACTCTCGATTCGCTCGTGTCACAACTCCGCGAAGGAGTCATCGTCGCGGATGCCGATGGTCGCATCGTCCTCGTCAACTCTGAGGCCGTAGAGTTGTTGCGGATTTCGTCGGACGGAGCCGACGGCTCGTTTGTCGGTCAAACCGTCGAACAGTGCGTGCCACAGCACAACCTCCAAGCCCTACTTCGCCGAACAACAAACGAAGCCCCGTCCGACGCCGATGAACCATCCCGCGAATCCGTGGACAGCACAGGCGGCAACCTCGAAACGAGGAGTCAGGAAATAGAGCTACAACTCACGACGGACACCGGCGTCCGGTCTGTCCTCGCGCGTGCGTTCGACATTCGGCTGCCCGACGCTGCTGGTGGAGAGTCATCGCCAAGCGCCCGCATCGGTCGCACGCTCGTCCTAACCGATGTCACGGAGTTGACAAGAGTGATGCAAGTCAAGGCTGACTTGGCAGCGAACGCCTCGCACGAACTGCGTACCCCGTTGTCGGCGATCCGAGCAGCCGTCGAAACACTACGCGCAGTCGATTGGCCAAGCGACGCCGAATCAGCTTCTCGTTTCGTTGATGTTGTCGATAGGCATAGCGGTCGAATGGAGGCCATGATTGGCGACTTGCTTGACCTTTCCCGGCTTGAATCGGGAGCAGACCGTTTCGACACGACGCCGATCTCGGCAAAGAGACTATTGGAAGAACTGCACACAACCTTCGCCGATGCCGTGACTGCGCAGAACCTACATTGGAAGACATCGATATCCAGCGAGGATGTCACACTCACGGCCAATCCAGAACTTCTCCGAATGATCTTGCGCAACCTAATCGACAACGCCATCAGATTCACCGATCCGGAAGGCGACATTGCCCTCTCTGTTCGGCAGGACGGCGAAACGATTGTGTTTGAGGTGGCTGACACCGGGTGCGGAATTGCACTGGCTGAGCAGCAGCGCGTGTTTGAGCGGTTCTACCAAGTAGAGCAGGCACGCTCCGGCCCTGATCGTGGAACGGGCCTAGGCCTGTCGATCGTCCGCCACGCCGCGACCGCGTTGAACGCCCACATCGACTTGCACAGCACACTCGGCCAAGGCACGCGTGTCACCATTCGGATACGGCAACAAGTGTAACGATGTTTCTTTGAGGCAAGACCGAACACCTTGTCCATTCGCGTCCGGGCCGGGCTCGCCAAGGCGGTCATGCTGGCTGTCCCTCCTGAAAACCCTGCCGGGCCAGAAACCCCGGTTTCGGGCGTTTCCGCAGGCATCAGCGATTGACGCTTCCTCTGCTGGCGCTGCGCTCGTAGCGGTTCACATACGTATCAAGGTAGAGGGTTCAGGCGTGGAGCACGGGCTGGATACAGATGATTCGCGTCTTTCTTCGATCGCTTCTTCGTAGCCAAGCCGAGCTGGCTGCCGAGAACCTCGCGCTCCGACAGCAGCTCGCGTTTCTGGAGAACAAGTCCAAACGCCCGCAGTTGCCGAACCGCGATCGCATCTTCTGGGCGTGGGCGTCGTGTCTCTGGTCGAACTCGTGTAACACCCCGATGCCAGGAACTAGCCAGGAAGTGAACATCCGTTGGCATGGACTGAAAGACGCTCGGTTCCGCCGTCTTCCGCCAGCCTTGCTACTGCCAACCACGCCCTGCATGCCGACACGATCCTCGACCACGCCATACGACAACTCTTGTTCGGCCCGGTCGAGATCAGGCGAGTTCCAATGGTGTCTTCGTCACCGCCCTGCATGGAACTCGATTGGCGAGAACTCGCGCACGAGAGTCCAGAATGTCCCAGCGGATAGCACGGCTGAATGAAGATGCCTTCCGGCGGTCATCTATAAGTACTCGAAGGTCCGGTTCCGGACCTGCTCGAAGACACCTCCGAACAGGTCCTTGGCCACGGTAGCCTTGACGGACGACCGCTATCTGCTGAGGTCAGCCAGTTAGGTCAAAACGATCAAGGCTCATCACCTTGTTCCAGGCCGCCACGAATTCATTGACAAACTTCTGCTGTGCGTCGGCACTGGCATAGACTTCCGCGATGGCTCGAAGTTGCGAGTTCGAACCAAACACGAGATCAACGGAAGTGGCAGTCCATTTGACCTCACCCGTATTGCGATCCCGTCCTTCAAAGAAGAACTCGCATTGGGGGGACTTCTGCCACGCCGTGCTCATGTCCAGCAGGTTGACAAAGTAGTCATTGGTCAAAGCCCCGGGTTGCTTGGTGAAGACACCGAGTTGGGTGTCTCCGACGTTCGTACCCAAGACCCTCATGCCGCCGATCAGAACGGTCATCTCTGGGGCGGTGAGCGTGAGCAGGTTTGCTCGGTCGATCAGCAATTCCTCCGCCGGTCTGTCGAGCTCGTGGCCAAAGAAGTTGCGAAATCCGTCCGCGGTCGGTTCGAGCACCGCGATTGAGTCTACGTCGGTCATCTCCTGCGATGCGTCGGTGCGACCGGGCGAGAAGGGAACCTGAATGCTGTGCCCGGCCTTCTTCGCCGCGTCCTCAACCGCTGCGCATCCGCCCAAGACGATCAGGTCAGCGAGCGAAACCTCCTTGTCGCCGGATTGCGAACTGTTGAACTCCCGTTGGATTCCCCCGAGTGCCTGCAAGACCTTCGCGAGTTCAACCGGTTGATTGACTTCCCAGTCCTTTTGGGGTGCGAGGCGAATACGTGCCCCGTTCGCCCCGCCGCGGTTGTCGGAACCACGGAATGTGGAAGCAGAGGCCCAGGCGGTGGAAACCAATTGGGAAATGGATAGCCCCGATGAGAGGATCTTACCCTTGAGGTCAGCGATGTCCTTCGCGCCGATCAGTTCGTGATCAACTCCGGGGACAGGATCTTGCCACAGCTGCGGCTCTGGAACCAATGGGCCGAGGCACCGGGAGACGGGCCCCAGGTCGCGGTGAGTCAGCTTGTACCAGGCCTTCGCAAAAGCCTGTTCGAACTCTCTCGGGTTCTCGAAGAATCGTCTTGAAATCTTCCCATAGATGGGGTCCATCTTCAGCGCCAGGTCCGTCGTGAACATAATCGGTGCGTGGCCCTTCGACGGATCGTGAGCGTCCGGCACGGTTCCCTGAGCGCCTTCGCCTTGTAGAGCAGTGTCGCCGCATGAACGTCGGACTCGTTCTTCACCTCGGCCGTCAGCGCCACAACCTGCTTGCAGGCTGGCTTGTCGCCGACCTCCTCCGCCAACAACTCCGCCAGAGAAAGGGTCACGAGCATGTCATCGGGATTGTGTCGCCGAAGCTGCTTGAGGCAATTGATCGCATCCCGCCACCGCTTCTGGTGTTGGTGAGCCTCCGCCAGAGCCAGCAGCACGAGGGACCCAGTTCGACCCGGGTCTAAGTGAACAACATCCTGTACACCGAACCCAGTCAGCCGAGTTCGATCAATCGCGCCGTTGGCGGCGATCTCGACACGTTCCCATTCAAGTGTCTCAGCGAGGAACTCCGCCGATGTTACCAGAGGTCCACTAGCGGACACGCCATGCACGCCAACGAATCTTGCTTCAAGAGCGCGGAACACCACTGGGACCGGAAACCCGGCGTCCTGTTCACCTGATTCGTGCGTAGTCGACTTGAGCCTCGGGGAACCCGTCCGCAGGCGGAACCAGCGCCGCACGCTATCGACCGCGGCCGACTCGCTTCAGGCGGTCTGGCCGAGCGACCGCCGACCGGGGGCCGAGCGGCAGGCCATAGCGCAAGGCCTCTTGGCATTGGTGTCGCGATCGCCTTCGGGCGGCCGCGGCGGACTGTCTGCCGGCAAACCCTGAGTTTCCTGTTTCGCCGTGTCACGGGTCTTTGGTGTTGATCGTCCCTGGAAGGCCCGGACTCGAAACCTGCGCCAGGGGGCGATTCAGCCGTCCGCCGATTTCGTGAGATCGTGCGGGTTCCAGGCCGCAGGAGTTTGTCCGAGGGCATGCGAATCGGGCCGAACACCCCTACAGCTAGACTCTACGGGGATTTGGCACTTGCCCCAAGTCCATCGTAAGCCTCTGGCGCAGCTGGCGTTACGCACATCTCCGGTCGTTGACTTCCAACTTGCGGAGAAAAATCTGCGGGGTCCGCGTGCCTTCTTCGCCTCTTGAGGAAAAGTGACGCGCGGGATCGGCTTGCAGTGCGAGCGTCGAACTGCACGCTGAACCCAAACAAGGAGACCGGCAAGATGATCCAAGTACACACACCCCTCTCGACTAGGCTGCTCTTGTTCATCGGCGTCCTGACGGCGACGGTCCCGGCTCGGGCGGATGACATCTACTGGGTCGGGTATCAGAACGGCTGCATGCTCGCGTACCCGGATACCGGATCGTTCTTCCATGGGGATAACTGGCTAAACTACACCGTGCCAGGTCCAGAGGATGTGGCCAAGTTCGGAAGTGGTCCCGACCTCAATCCGGGCAACAACGGGAACGCCCCGCATTACATTTACTTTGGCGACGCTTGCATCAACGTGTTCGCATGCCCGAACGATGTACCGGTCCTCGGCGGGGACGTGACCAACGAGCGACTGGAAATCCAGTCCGGCTCGTGGACGTTCGACTTTGACACCGGGATCATAGGTGGCGGATGCTCACTACCGGGGAGTACGACTGGCAATTACACCGTCAGCGGTCCAGTCATCATAGGCGACATTGTGGAGGATACGGGACTGCCCGGAGTCGCTGCGCTGACTGTGGTAGGCGTTGACGGCTCACCTGAGGCCATCGAGCACACGTTCCGCGCGTACATCGATGGTCGAGATCAGCTTGTTCTGCGGGGAAACACATTGTATTGGCATCACTTCGACTTTGCTGCCGTAGGCCGTTTCGAAGGTGTGAATGAGCCAACGTATACCGACGGAACACCGTGGATACCGACTTGGCCCGAGGAACCCCCCGCCGAAATCAGATATGAGGCGACCTCGTCGGAGTACATGTTCCCCGGTCCGCCGCTCCCGAACGAATTGTCGAACATCACGGTAGATCACATCGAAGCCAGACGGCCGGTTGTAGTGATCCAATACCCCACGGCAGACAACGACTTCACGACCATTCTGGAATTCAACGACAACGGCCCGGGTGGCGCTGCATGGTATGAGATAACCGTTAGTTGGACACCCCGACACGGTTTCGCCGCCAATTCTCTCATAGTCGGCGCCGCTGGCGAAGGATATCTCTCTGTGGTCGATAGTGGCACCGTCCACTGCGCTGTCGCAAACGTAGGTGGTCAGGCGGACAGTGTCGGACACGTGACCGTCTCGGGGGAAAGCTCGTTGATTTCGGCAACGGGACCCGTACATGTCGGAGGTAGTTCACCGCCCGACGCTACCGGAACGGGAACCTTGATCGTCAACCAGGGAGGGCGCGTCGAATGTGCATCTTCTGGTGTTGGCCGCCAAACCGGGTCCACCGGGGAGGTCAACATCACCGGCTCGGGCTCATCCTGGACGATCGTCGCCGGCATTACCATTGGTGAAAAAGGGCATGGCGTGCTTGATGTCCGTGACCACGCCAGTGTGGCAGCCTCCTCTGTGAGCGTGGGCTGGGCTGAGCACGCAGCCGGAGAGG